>DASXLH010000262.1:0-2818 GCA_036496335.1 Acidimicrobiales bacterium | reverse complement strand
GCCGTCGGTGCGGACGCACAAGCGGGTGGCCGTGATCGGCTCGGGGCCGGCCGGTTTGGCCGCAGCCCAGCAGCTGACGCGGGCCGGGCACGACGTCGTCGTGCTCGAGCGGGCCGACCGCATCGGCGGGCTGCTCCGCTACGGGATCCCCGAGTTCAAGATGGAGAAGCGGTACCTCGACCGGCGGCTGGAGCAGATGCGGGCCGAGGGCACCGAGTTCCGCACCAACGTCGACGCCGGCCGCAACGTCAACGGCGCTGATCTGAAAGCCGAGTTCGACGCCATCGTGCTGGCCGGGGGCGCCACCGTGGCCCGCGACCTGCCGGTCCCGGGGCGGGAGCTCACCGGCATCCACCAGGCGATGGAGTACCTGCCGCTGTCGAACCGGGTGCAGGAGGGCGATCTGGTGCGCTCCCCCATCGATGCGTCGGGCAAGCGGGTCATCATCATCGGCGGTGGCGACACCGGCGCCGACTGCTTGGGCACCGCCCATCGGCAGGGGGCCAAGGAGATCCATCAGTTCGAGATCATGCCGAGGCCGCCCGACACCCGGCCCGATTCGACGCCGTGGCCCACCTGGCCGCTCGTCTACCGGACGTCCTCGGCGCACGAGGAGGGCGGCGAGCGGGTCTTCGCCGTCAACACCGAGTGCTTCCTCGGCGACGAGAACGGCCACGTACGTGCCCTCCGCGCCCACGAGGTGCAGTTCGTCGACGGCCAGTTCACCAAGATCGAGGGCAGCGAGGTCGAGTACGACTGCGAGCTGGTGCTCCTGGCCATGGGGTTCGTCGGCGCCGAGCGCCCCGGACTGCTGGAGCAGCTCGGCGTGTCGATGACCCCCCGGGGAAACGTCGGCCGGGATGCCTCGTGGTCGACCGACGTCGAGGGTGTGTTCGTCGCCGGCGACATGGGTCGGGGCCAGAGCCTCATCGTGTGGGCCATCGCCGAGGGCCGGTCCTGTGCCGCCGCCGTCGACCGCTACCTCACGGGCACCAGCGACCTGCCGGTCCCTCTAGTGGCCACCTCCGCCTGAGGACGGGACCGACTCGGGGCCGACGGGGAGGCAGCGTTAGCGTTTCGGGCGATGGGTGACTTCGAGCACGTCGAGGTCCTGCCGCTCGGCGAGGACACCACGCCCTACCGGTTGCTGACCACGGAGGGGGTGTCCACCGTCGAGGCCGCCGGCCGGCGCTTCCTGCAGGTCGAGCCGGAGGCCATCACGCTGCTGACCCGGCAGGCCATGCGTGACATCGCCCATCTGCTGCGACCCGGGCACCTGGCCCAGCTGGCCGCCATCCTCGACGATCCCGAAGCCTCGCCCAACGACCGCTTCGTGGCGATGGACCTGTTGCGCAACGCCGCCATCGCCTCGGGTGGGATCCTGCCCGGCTGCCAGGACACCGGCACCGCCATCGTGAAGGCCAAGCGGGGCCAGCTCGTGCTCACCCAGGGGAGCGACGAGGCCGCCATCGCCCAGGGGATCTACGAGACCTACCGGGACGCCAACCTGCGCTATTCGCAGATGTCGCCGCTGACCGTCTGGGAGGAGGTCAACACCGGCGACAACCTGCCGGCCGAGATCAAGATCGCTGCCACCGACGGCGCCGCCTACAAGTTCTTCTTCATGGCCAAGGGTGGCGGGTCGGCCAACAAGAGCCTGCTCTTCCAGGAGACCAAGGCGCTCCTCAACCCCACGTCGTTCGCGACCTGGATCGACGAGAAGATCCGCACCCTCGGCACCGCCGCCTGCCCGCCGTACCACCTGGGCGTCGTCATCGGCGGCACGTCGGCCGAGTTCGCCCTCGAGACGGCCAAGCTGGCCAGCGCCCGCTACTACGACACGATCCCCACGCACGGCGGCCCCCTCGGCAACGGCTTCCGCGACCTCGAGCTCGAGGCCGAGATCCTGAAGATCAGCCAGGCCACCGGCATCGGCGCCCAGTTCGGCGGCAAGTACTTCTGCCACGACGTGCGGGTCATCCGCCTCCCCCGCCACGGCGCGTCGTGCCCGGTGGCGTTGGCGGTGTCGTGCTCGGCCGACCGTCAGGCCCTGGGCAAGATCACCGAGGAGGGCGTGTTCCTCGAAGACCTGGAGCGCGACCCGGCCCGCTTCCTGCCCGAGGTCACCGACGAGCACCTCGGCGGCGACGTCGTGGCGATCGACCTCAACCGCCCGATGGCGGAGATCCGGGCCGAGCTGTCGAAGTACCCGGTGAGGACCCGGCTGGCGCTGACCGGTCCGATGGTGGTGGCCCGCGACATCGCCCACGCCAAGATCAAGGAGCGCCTCGACCGGGGGGAGGGCCTGCCCGAGTACCTGCGGGACATGGCCGTCTACTACGCCGGGCCGGCCAAGACCCCGGAGGGGTATGCCTCGGGTTCCTTCGGCCCCACCACCGCTGGCCGCATGGACTCCTACGTCGACCAGTTCCAAGCCGCCGGGGGCAGCTTCGTCATGATCGCCAAGGGGAACCGCTCCCCCGCCGTCACCCAGGCCTGCGCCGCCCACGGCGGCTTCTACCTCGGTTCGGTCGGCGGCCCGGCGGCCCGACTGGCCAAGGAGTGCATCCGCAAGGTCGAGGTGCTCGAGTACCCCGAGCTGGGCATGGAGGCGGTCTGGCGCATCGAGGTGGAGGACTTCCCCGCCTTCGTTGTGGTCGACGACAAGGGCAACGACTTCTTCGCCACCGTCTCCAAGCCCGTCACCCTCTCCGTCAAGCGCTGACGGACCCGCCCCGCCCGCGGTTCTGGGAGTGCTTTCGACACCCCCGACGTGCCGAAAGCACTCCCAGAACGGACCTGGGGTCGGATAGGGTTG
>DASXLH010000261.1:0-2380 GCA_036496335.1 Acidimicrobiales bacterium | reverse complement strand
CTACGGGGGGAGCTCGAAGCCCTCGTCGACGAGCTCGGCGTCTCGTGCACCGTGCACTTCCATGGCTTCGTCACCAACCCGCATGCGATCGTCGCCAACTGCGACGTCTACTGCCTGCCCTCCCAGTCGGAGGGGTTCTCGCTCGGGCTGCTCGAGGCCATGGCCGTCGGGACCAGCGTGATCAGCACGGACTGCGGCAGCGGCCCGCGGGAGATCATCGACAAGGGCGCCTACGGGACCATCGTCGGCGTCGACGACGAGGCGGCGTTCGCGGTTGCGCTGGCCGATCACCTCCTTCATCCCGAGGACTTCCGCGAGGTCGAGACCCAGGCACAGGGCCGTGCCGCCGAGTTCGACCTCGACGTCATGGCCGAGGCCTACGCCACCCAGTTGGAAGCGGTCAACGAACGCATGTCGTACGCCCTCCACCCGACTCACGGGTGAGCCGGACGATCAGTTCGGCGGGGCAAGCGTCGAGGCGAGGTAGCCCGCCAGCTGGGCGTGGCCGACATCGGTCGGGTGGATGCCGTCCGGTCCGATCGGAAGGGACAGGCCGTCGAGCGGCACGAACTGGGCATGGTCCTGTGCCGCGACCTGGCGGAGAGCGGTGTCGAGAGACGAGCGGACCGCGGGACCCATCGCCGGGACCGTCGGGATCCCCATTACCACCAGGCGGGCACGAGGAGCGCGCTCGGCGAGGGCGACCAGAAGCCGGTGGGCGGCCGACGGGAGCTGCTCGGGGTGTGCGCCGTCGTTGAGTCCCCCTTCGATGACGACCATCCCGGCGTCATGCGGGACGGCACCGACCCGGTCGAGGAACCTCTGGTTGCCGCAGGCGCCGGCGTTCAGGTAGCCGGTGCCGGGCCAACCCTCGACGAGTCCGTTCCATCCCCGGGCGCGGACGAGGAGATGGGCGAACGACGCGGCCGGATCGCGGAGCTCCGCGCCGGAGGTCCACGAGTCGCCGAGCACCACCACCGGCGCGCCCGGCCCTGGGACGGCCGTGGGGGCCGAACCTGCCTGCGCTGTCATCAGCTCACAGAGGGCGCTCTGCTTCGGCGAGGCGCTGGAGCAGGCCGACACCACGGCCAGGAGCAAGCCCAGGACGACCACGCCGGTCCGGGTCCGGCCCACGCCAAGCACGACCGGGCCGAGGGTGACTAGGTGACTTCGCTGGCCGTGCGAGGCGCCGGGTCGATGGTGAGGCCCACCGGGATCGACGCGGGTGGAGCCGCCACGGGGAGGTCTTCCATCCCCTCGACGATCGTCGTGCGCAGCTCGATGTCCTCGCGCAGCGGAACTTCGGGCAGGAAGAACGACACCAGCCAACCGAGGACGATCACCGGCAGGGCGTAGCGGAACACGGTGCCCACGCCCGAGGCGATCCCGTCGCTCACGGCTTGCTGGACCGGGGCGGTCAGTTGGCGGATGGCGGCCGGGCTGTTGAGGACCTCGTTGCCGACGTCGGTGCCTGCCGGCAGCTCGCTGGCCAGGACGTGGTCGAGACGGGCGCTCTGGGCGGCGCCGAGGATGGCCACCCCGAAGGCGCCGCCCAACGAACGGAAGAAGTTGACGGCCGAGGTGGCCGCGCCCATGTCGTCGGGCTTGGCCACGTTCTGCACGGCGAGGGTGGTGACCGGGGACGCGACACCGATCCCGAGGCCGAGGATGGCCATGCCGATCGTCACCTCCAGTTGAGTGGTGTCGGCGTCGATGGCCGCCAGCACGGCGGTGCCGGCGATGCAGAGGGCCCCGCCCACGATCGGGAAGGGCTTGTAGCGCCCCCATCGGGTGATGAGCCGGCCGCCCACGGTCGAGCCGATGAGGATGCCGCCCATCATCGGCACCAGCAGGATCCCTGAGGCGGTCGCCGAGACATGTCGGACGATCTGCAGGAACAGCGGCAGGAACACGGAGCCGGCCACCATCACGGAGCCGAACAGCACGGCCATGGCGATCGACACCGAGAACACGCGGTCCCGGAAGAAGCGCAATGGCAGGAGTGGCTCCGGGGCCCGCTGCTCCTGGAACACGAACAAGACGGAGAAGACCACGCCGGCGACGAACAGCCCGACGACGACCGGCGAACCCCACGAGTACTGCTGGCCACCCCAGGTCGCCCCCAGCAGCAAGGCGGTGACGGCCAGGCTGAAGATGGCGGCACCGGCGAAGTCGATCGGGCGTCGGGTCCCCGCATCGGGAACCTGCAGGAACCGGCCGGTGATCACCAGGGCCACGACGCCGAGCGGCACGTTGATGTAGAAGACCCAGCGCCAGGTGGCGTGGTCGACGAAGAAGCCGCCGATCAGAGGGCCGATCACGCTGGCCGCGGCGAACACCCCAGTGAAGTAGCCGATGTACTTGCCCCGCTCCCGGGGCG
>DASXLH010000260.1:0-2162 GCA_036496335.1 Acidimicrobiales bacterium | reverse complement strand
GATCCTGACCGCCGAGGGTGAGAAGCAGTCGGCGATCCTCTCGGCGGAGGGTGCGCGCGAGTCGCAGATCCTGCGGGCCCAGGCAGACCGGGAGGCGGCGATCCTGCGGGCCCAGGGCGAGGGCCAGGCCATCCAGACGGTCTTCCAGGCGATCCACGACGGACAGCCCGACCAGTCGCTGCTGGCCTACCAGTACCTCCAGATGATGCCGAAGATCGCCGCCGGCGACGCCAACAAGGTCTGGGTCATCCCGTCCGAGATCACCAAGGCCCTCGAGGGCCTCGGCTCGTCGGTCCACGAGATCGCCGGAATCCCCCACAAGGTGGACGGGCCCCTCAAGCGCGTCGACATGGGGTCGACCGAGGCGCCGACCCTGCGCGGGTCGGGAGCGTTGGACGACGAGCTGTCCATGGCCAACAAGGCCGTCGAGGACGCGATCGCCGAGGCCGAGCGGTCGGCCAACCCCGGGCGCAACTCCGAGGGGGCGCACCTTGCCGAGCCGCCGGATGACGCCGTCAGCGACGACACCACGGGGGCTCCGCCCGCGTAGTGACGTTTCTGCAGATGGTGGCGGTGCTCATCGCGGGCATGGCCGCCGGGACCATCAACGTCGTCGTCGGGTCGGGGACCCTGATCACCTTCCCCACCCTGCTGGCGTTCGGCGTACCTCCGGTGACCGCGAACGTGTCGAACACGATCGGCCTCGTCCCCGGCGTGGCGTCGGGCGTGATCGGCTACCGGCGCGAGCTGAAAGGGCAACGAGCGAGATCGATCCGGCTCGGCAGCGCGTCGTTGGCCGGTGGCGTGGTCGGGGCGGTGCTCCTGCTCGTGCTGCCGAGCAGCGCCTTCCGCGCGATCGTGCCGGCACTGATCCTGGTCGGGCTCGTCCTGGTCGTGCTTCAGCCGCGCATCTCGGCGTGGGTCAACAAGCGGCACGAGGGCGCCACCGGCGAGTTCGGCCCGTGGTGGGTGTGGGCGGCCGTGCTCGGCACCGGTGTGTACGGCGGATACTTCGGCGCCGCGCAGGGCGTGATCCTGATGGGCATCCTCGGGATCGCGATCAACGACTCGCTGCAACGCCTCAACGGCCTCAAGAACGTGCTCGCCGGTCTGGTGAACGGCATTGCCGGGCTGATCTTCGTGTTCGTCGCCGACGTCGACTGGACCGTGGTGGCGCTGATCGCCGCGGGCTCGATCATCGGTGGTCAGCTCGGCGCCACGGTGGGCCGCCGCCTGTCGCCGGTCGTCCTTCGCGTGGTGATCGTGATCGTCGGCCTCGTCGCCCTCGCGTCGTTCCTCCTCAAGTGAGGCGGGCTACCCACCTTGACGTACGTCGTGCGCCGGTGGGCCCGGGGCGCCGCGACGGGCCGAGGACACAGAGACACGCCCGGTCAACGAGCGGTTGGCTTGCTCTGCTTGATCTCAAAGACGTTGCCTTCAGGATCCCGGAAGTAGGCCCACGGGTCCGGCGAGTCACCCCCCATGATTTCGCTGATCGGCGTGATACCACGACGGATGAGTTCGGCGCGGGTGGCCTCGATGTCGTCGACTTCGAACCCGACTTGGAACCTGCGCCCGTCGTACTCGGGAATCTCTGCACGCTCGATCACCTCGAAGATCTCGCCCGTAGGCACGATGAAGTGTGCGAAGCCCGGGCCGGCGTGGTCCTCGGGAACGCCCAGCATCTCGCCCCAGAAGGTCCGCTGGGATTCCAGGTCGTCAACCACCACCCCGATCCAGGTCGGCCAACCGAACAAGCCATCGTGCTGCTTCACCGTGACCTCCAGTCCTCGGATGGGAGTCTGTGACCTCAAGTCGACTTGAGGTCAAGGATGCGACTGCCAGCCGTGACCGGGCGCGGGGCAGCGGCGTGAACCCGGCGTTCGGGCCTAGGGCTGCCAGCCGGTGGCATCACGATGGTCGGAGTCGGCCCCCAGGAAGTCCCGGACGAGCAGGGCGTAGCGAGCCGTCTCGCCATGCGCCTCACGGACCTGGATGTTGACCGACCTTCCGCCGTCCGGCGGGCCGAACACCCGCTTCGGATGGGTGGTCGACCCGAGCGCCTCGGCATGGTTCCACTCTTCCTGCCTCTCCCAGAGACATCTCCTCAGCCACCGTCCGACGGTCGGTGCCGAGTCGGTGCCGAGTCGGTGAGCCGGACC
>DASXLH010000259.1:0-4833 GCA_036496335.1 Acidimicrobiales bacterium | reverse complement strand
TCCGGCGGTTGCGTGTGGAAGCGCCGTCGCTCAACGGATAAAAGGTACCCCGGGGATAACAGGCTCATCTTCCCCAAGAGTCCATATCGACGGGAAGGTTTGGCACCTCGATGTCGGCTCGTCGCATCCTGGGGCTGAAGCAGGTCCCAAGGGTTGGGCTGTTCGCCCATTAAAGCGGTACGCGAGCTGGGTTTAGAACGTCGTGAGACAGTTCGGTCCCTATCCGCCGCAGCCGTAGGAGATTTGAGGAAGGCTGTCCCTAGTACGAGAGGACCGGGACGGACGCAGCTCTCGTGTGCCAGTTGTCCTGCCAAGGGCACGGCTGGTTTGCGACCTGCGGGAGGGATAAGCGCTGAAAGCATCTAAGCGCGAAACCCGTTCCTAGATGAGATCTCCCACTGGGTTAACCAGGTAAGGCCCGTGGCCAGATGACCACGTTGATAGGCCGGAGGTGTACGCACAGCAATGTGTTCAGCCGACCGGTACTAATCGGCCGAGGGCTTGGATCAGCCCGAAAAATGGATCGCTCGTGCTTGCTATCGAACGCTCAAGGAGCTCGTACTCCTTTGCAGCACCGGTTTCCGGTGGTCATGGCGGCAGGGTCACACCCGTTCCCATTCCGAACACGGAAGTTAAGCCTGCCTGCGCCGATGGTACTTGGGCCGAGAGACCCTGGGAGAGTAGGTCGCCGCCGGAATCAATCTCAGAAGGCCCCCCGCAAGGGGGGCCTTCTTGCGTTTTCGGGCTACCGTCGTCGGCCTGATGGCATCGAGCTCTCCGCCGCCCGGTCGCGGTTCGGGGCGCCGGCCGCCGGCGCCGCGGACGGGGTCGTCGCCGGCCCGGTCGGGCGGTCGTCCGCCCGGCGCCGGGTCGCGGGCGCCCTCGGGGGGCACCCGGGGGGCCTCGGCGGGGAAGGGATCGTCGTCGAGCCCGCCTCGCACCGCCGGCAAGGCCTCGGGCGGCACCCGCAGCTCAGGCGGTGTGGCCAGGTCCACGGGATCGGGACGGCCGTCGGGTTCTCGCCCGGGCTCCAGCGGGACACGGGCCTCGGGCAGTGGTGCCGGTGGTCGGGCCGGGAGCACGGCCCGTCCGACCGGTGGCGCACGGCGATCGTCCGACGGAGGGACATCCCGCTCCGGCTCCAGCTCAGGAGGCGCCCGCGGTTCGAGGCCGGGTACCGGAGGCCGGCCGCGGGGCCCGTCCCGGGCCGATCAGGCCGCCGCCCGCGGTGCGACCGCGGGATGGGGCGGCGTGGCCCGTCGCGGCGCCGGCAACGTCGACGACGAGGAGCCCCGTCCGGGTTCGGCGGCGGCGGCCTGGCGCAAGACGGCGCCTCCCGATCGGGACCGCGGCCGCCCCGAGGAGTTCGAGCCGGACGTCTGGATCGACGACGGCCCGGTGCGGGACGAGGCGGCGGCGGCGGTCAGCCGGGCGACGTCGTCCCCCCGCCGACGGGCCAAGCTGCCCGACGAGGTCGACGAGGAGATCGCCCGGGTGGCCGGGCCGGCCTGGGAAGGGCGGGTCAAGGACCGCCTGGCCGACGCGGTGCGGGCCTACGAGGGTGAGCGCTACCGCGACGCCCGACGCATCCTCGAAGGCCTCCTGGAGCGGGTGCCCAGCTCCGTGGCGGTGCGGGAGCTCTACGGCCTCACCCTCTACCGGATGGGCAAGTGGCGGGACGCCACCCGCGAGCTCGGTGCGGTCGAGATGCTCACTGGCAGCGTCGACCACCATCCCGTCATCGCCGACTGCTATCGGGCCCTGGGCAACCTCGACCGGGTGCAGGAGCTGTGGGACGAGCTGCGCCGCACCGGTGCCTCGGTCGACGTGCTGGTCGAGGGCCGCATCGTGATGGCTGGGGCCTTGGCCGACTCGGGGGATCTCCGGGGCGCCATCCAGCTCCTCGAGCAGGGACCGGTGAACGTCCGTCGACCCCAGCCCCATCACCTGCGGCTCTGGTATGCGTTGGCCAACCTGGTGGAGCGGGCCGGCGATCCGATCCGGGCGCGCAGTCTCTTCGCCCGGATCGTGGCCGCCGATCCCGGCTTCGGCGATGCCGCCGGTCGGCTGCGCTCGCTGGGCGGGTGACTGTCACCCCACCCTCGTAGTGTCGCCCCCGCACTTCCCCGTGCACCTGCCGCGTGGAGGGAAGAGCGAACGATGGGAAGTGCCAGGGGAGTGAAGGCCGGGCCGCGACCGCGCCCGGGGTCATCGGCACCGGATGGTGCGTCCGTCGAGACGCCCGGCCAAGGCGTGGCTCACCGGCGGCTGGGCGAGGGGCCGGAGGCCCAGGCGCAGGCCTGCAACCTCACGGTCCTGCGAGGTCGCGTGGCCCGGCCGCCGGTGGCTCGCGACCTGCCCGACGGTGGGCCGGTGCTCGGCTACGAGCTGGCCGTACCGATCCAGGGGTCGGTGGGCCGGTCGGAGACCGTCCCGGTCGTGTGGTCGCCGAACGGGGTACCGGCGATCGGCGAGGGCGAGGAGGTGGTGGTGCTCGGCCGGGTCCGGCGACGGTTCTTCCGCTCTGGCGGCGTGGTCCAGAGTCGCACCGAGGTCGTGGCCGAGCAGGTGCTGGCCGTGCGCCAGCGGGCCCGGGTCACCCAGTTGCTGGCCGAAGCCGCGGCCCGGCTGGCTGGTCCCTCCACATGACGTCGATGCCATCGACCGACATCGGGTCGAGCCGCCGGTGGGCCGACTCCCTGCCTTCAGTCAGCCATCGACCGCCGGAGGTAGTAGGCCGCCGCCTCGGAGCGGCGCATCACCTCGAGCTTGCTGTACACGCGCGTCAGGTGGTTCTTCACGGTCTTGGCCGACAGGTGCAGGCGCATGCCGATCTCGGCGTTCGACATGCCCTCGGCCACCAGCCGCAACACCTCAAGCTCCCGGTTCGAGAGGCGGGCGAGTCGCTCGTCCAGCGGTCGCCGAGGGGCATGGCGGAGGCGGTCGAGCACAGCCGTGGTCACCGTGCTGTCGAGCAGGCTCCGACCGGCGGCCACCTCCCGGAGGGCGTGGACGAGCTCGGCGGCCGGCGCCTGCTTGCGGACGAAGCCGGAGGCGCCGGCGGCGATGGCCGAGAACAGCGACTCGTCGTCACCGTGGCCGCTGTACACGAGCACCCGGGCGTCGGGCCGGGCGGCCCGCAGCTCGCGGGTGGCGGTGATGCCCGACGACCGCTCGAGCTGGATGTCCATGAGGACCACGTCGGGTTCGAGCTCGGCCGCCAGCCGGACTGCCTGGTCGGCGGTGCTGGCGGTCCCGCACACGTCGAAGCCGCCGGCCTCGTCGAGGACGGCCTGGACGCCGCGACGGAGGACCTCGTGGTCGTCGACCACCAGGACGCGCCAGAGCGGGTCGACCACCTCAGCATCGTACGGTCGGCCGACCACCGGTCCTGGGACCCGGGACCCATCACGACCACAGGCCTGGCTGGACGCCGGGGCGGCGACGGCCTCGGTCGGGCCCCGAGGCGCCGATACGATCCCGTCACCCCCGAGGTTGGAGGCTCCCGTCATGGCGATCGACATCCCGGCACTGCTCGGCGACCAGGCCGACTCGCTCCTGCAGCACGTCTCCAAGGGGATCCCCAAGGAGGACCTGGTGCTCCCGGGGCCCGACTTCGTCGACCGGGTGGTGGTGGCGACCGACCGCAACGTCAACGTCCTCAAGAATCTGCAGTGGCTCTTCGCCAGCGGGCGCCTGTCACGCAGCGGCTACGTGTCGATCCTGCCGGTCGACCAGGGCATCGAGCACAGCGCGGCCGCCTCCTTCGCCCCCAACCCGGCCTACTTCGACCCCAAGAACATCGTCGAGCTGGCCATCGAGGGGGGCTGCAACGCGGTGGCGTCCACCTTCGGCGTGCTCGGGGCGCTTTCCCGCCGCTACGCCCACAAGATCCCGTTCATCGTGAAGATGAACCACGCCGAGATGCTGACCTATCCCAACGTCGGCGACCAGGTCATGTTCGGCTCGGTGGCCCAGGCCGTCGAGCTCGGCGCCGCCGGGGTGGGCGCCACCATCTACTTCGGCGCCGAGGAGTCGATGCGCCAGCTCCAGGAGGTGTCGGCCGCCTTCCAGGAGGCCCACGAGGCCGGTTTGTTCACCGTCCTGTGGTGCTACGTCCGCAACAGCGCCTTCAAGGTCGACGGCGTCAACTACGAGGAGGCGGCCGACCTCACCGGTCAGGCCAACCACCTCGGCGTCACCATCGAGGCCGACATCATCAAGCAGAAGCTGCCCACCACCAACGGTGGCTACAACGCCATCGCCAACTACGGGCGGACCAGCAAGCTGGTCTACGACACCCTCACCACCGACCACCCCATCGATCTCACCCGCTGGCAGCTGGCCAACTGCTACATGGGACGGTCCGGATTGATCAACAGCGGCGGGGCCTCCTCGGGCGAGGGCGACCTGGCCGAAGCGGTCCGCACCGCGGTGGTCAACAAGCGGGCCGGCGGGACCGGCCTGATCTCCGGGCGCAAGGCGTTCCAGCGCCCGATGCGCGACGGCGTCGAGCTCCTGAACGCCATCCAGGACGTCTACCTCGACGCCTCGGTCACGATCGCCTGATCGCTGCCTGAACTGCACGTACGACCCTGCGTAGGGAGCCCGTTGGGCCCAGCGACGGCGCGTGTTGGATGGTCCTAAGTTCGTCCTAGTGAACTAGGGAAAAAGGTCCCAAGGATCGCTCCGGGGGTGCGCCCAACGTGTGTGCCCAGAGACGCAACGTGCGGCTCAACACACCCGGAGGTCACACCCATGCTTCACCTGTACGTCTCCCTGCAGAACGCGATGGCCCGTCTTCGTGACGAGGACCGTGGCGCCACCGCCGTC
>DASXLH010000258.1:0-3717 GCA_036496335.1 Acidimicrobiales bacterium | reverse complement strand
TCGAGCTCGCGGTACGCCTTCAGCACCGTGTTGGGGTTGATGGCCAACAAGGCCACCACGTCCCGGACTCTGGGCATCTGGTCGCCGGGCTCGAGGTATCCGAGCCGCAGCGCGTGCTCCACCTGGTGCACGAGCTGGAGGTAGGTCGGCACGCCGGAGCCGTGGTCGAGGCGGAACTCAATCGGCGAGGTCGGGACCGGCTGGCCTTCCCCGCCGGGGCTTACCTCTTTACCTAATTCCATAAGACATAGATACAACTTCGGGAGCCGGTCGGCAAGGGAGTTCTCCGAGAAGGGTCCTCGGGGCCCCGCGTCGTTGACGGCGCTGGCCTCCTACGCTGGAGCGATGGCACCCACGCCCGCCAGGACGAGGACGGCCTACTACGACGAGGCCGCCTTCGGGCCCGACCAGCAGGAGGACCTGGCCGCCCACTTCGCCGAGCACGGCTACGCCATCCTGCGGGGCGCGCTCAACGAGCCCACCGTCCACAGGCTGGAGCTCGACTGCGAGCGCCTCCAGCGCCAGCTCGAGGCCGGCGAACTCTCCGAGCGGCACGGCACGTCCGTGCTCGTCGACGATGCCGCCGACGGGGCGACGCCGGCCGGTTTCGCCAACTACGTCACCTGCATCACCGAGGTCGTACCCAGCGTGCGCGAGGCGTCGATGCAGCCCGTCGTGGTCGACCTGGTGGCCCGCCTGCTGGGCCAGCCGGGTTGGCTCATGGAGTCGATGCGCTCGGGCGTCCTCTACCAGGACGCCCGTCCCGGGCCCGAGTCCCGGTACACGCGGATCGGGTGGCACACCGACTGGCAGAGCGGGCCCCACCTGCCGATCTGGCCGTCGGTGGCGTTCACCATCCACATCGACCAGACCAGCCCGGCCAACGGGTTCCTTCGGGTCGTGCCCGGCAGCCACCGGTGGCAGACACCGGCGCCGTACCGGAACGTGAACCGCTCGCCGGTGCCGGAGGGATCCCGACCGTCGGGCGGCCACACCGACCAGCCGGCTCCGATCGAGATGCCGCTCGGCTTCGAACGCGTGCGGGGCGAGCTCGCCATCTACTGCGAGCGGGGCGACATCCTCTTCCACGACGCTTACCTCTGGCACTCGGCGGCCCGCGCCACCGACGACGCCAGCCGCCGGCGCCACATCCGCGGCAGCTGGTACACGGGCCAACCGCTCGATCCCGACGACGACGCCACCGAGGCGTTCGTCAAGAACGCCGCCCGCTGAGCATCCCGAACGGCGGCGTGGTCAGGACGCGAGCCAACGGTCGACGCCGGCCAAACCCTGCTCCTTGACCGGCTCGGGCGCGCCCGAGTGGGCGATCGAGCACCTGGCGATGTGCGCCATGCGGACATCGTCGAAGCCGAGGACCCGGCGACAGACCTCGTACTCGTCGAGGAGGCCCGGGCCGAACAGGAGCGGGTCGTCGGCGTTCACGCTGCACGGCACCCCGGCATCGAGCAGTGGCCCGAGCGCCGAGGCCTCCATGGTGGGCACGACCGACAAGAGGACGTTGGACGTGGGGCACACGTCGCAACAGATCTCTTCGGCGGCCAGTCGCTCGACCAGCTCCCGATCCTCGATCGCCCGGACCCCGTGCTGGAGCCGGTCGGGTCGGAGGGCGTCGAGGGCGACGCGGATGCTCTCCGGTCCGGCCAGCTCGCCCGCGTGCGGGGTCGACAGCAACCCGCCGGCCCGGGCCATCGCGAACGCCTCGGTGAAGAGCTCCGGCGGGCCGATCGCCTCGTCGTTCGCCAACCCGAAGCCGACGACACCCCGGTCGGCGAGGCGGACCGCCACCTTGGCCTGGTCGACCGCGTCGGACGGATCCAGGGTCCGGTCGGCGGCCACCATGAGCCCGGCAGCGATGCCGTGCCGCTCCGACGACGCCGCCAGGAGCTCGAGGACCATCCCCACCACCTCCTCGGGCTCACCGAGGCGGGCCCGGTGGTGGGGCGCGTAGAAGGACGGCTCCACCCACATGGCCCCGGCCAGGGCGGCGTCCTGCACCACCTCGTCGACCACCCGGGCGAGGTCCCGGGGCTCACGCAGCACGTCACAGGCGGCGAGGTACATCCCGGCGAACTCCGTGAACGAACCGAAGCCGGCCACCGGTGGGACCTGGATGCCGTAGGCGTCCGCCAGCTCGGCCAGCGTCGAGGGCCGCATTGCGCCCTCGAGGTGGACGTGGAGGTGGGCCTTGGGGAGGTCGCGCAGGTCCCGCATGGCGGGAGAGTACGGCCAGGATCAGGACGACAGGAGCGGTGCGAGGTCCGGATCGAGGGCCTGGTCGATCTCGTCATCCCAGACCGGGTCGGCGCTGCGGAGATAGCCGGCCCGCTTCTGGAAGTGCGCCACCAGGGCCTCGTCGACCTGGTGGTCCCCGAGGATGTCGCCGATCTCCGGGCCGATCGCCGATGCCACCGTGGCCAGCGCGGCCTCGGGCAGGCGGTAGAAGCGGATGGCGTTGCCTCCCATGATCGCCCGCAGCTCGTCCTCGGGGATGTCGTGGAAGGCATGGCGCAGCCAGTCGAGGGTGTTCGGCCACAGGCCCTCCCAATGGGGGAAGTCCTGGCCGAATCCGAACTGGTCGATCCCGATGGCGTGGCGCATCTCCACCTCGGAGCGGTGGGGGGACGACGGCACGACGAGCACGTTGTCGACGAAGTACTCCCGAGGGGTGCGCCGGGCAGGGGGCCGCACCTCGGCGAAGCGGTCGGTGAGGTGGTCCAGGGTGGCCGGCACCCAGTCGGCCCGGATCTCGGTGAGCGCAAGGCGCAGCTGGGGATGGCGGTCGAACACCCCACCGGCCATGAGCTGCCACAGCGGCCGGCGGGCGTTCTGGAGTCCCAACCTGATCGGGGAGCCCTTCACCTGCATCGGCGCCATCAGCACGTCGAAGTCGTGCCCACCGGTGGTCTCGCCGTCGCCCATCACATGGCCCGACTGCCAGTCCCGGACCGGAGTCTGGCGGCTCCCCCACCCGGCGTGGACCTGCACCACGAGGCCGAGGTCGACGCAGGCCGACCAGAACGGGTCGAACCGCTGGTCGTAGAGCGGCGGGAGCTCATCGTCGAACGTGGCCCCGGGTGCCATGACGGACACGAAGCCGTGCCCAACCGCCCACTCCAACTGGCTGATCGCCTCCGGGATGTCGTGGCAGGCACCCGGCTCGGCCACCCCGAAGAGGCGGTCGGGCATGGTGGCGATGAAGTCCGCGGCCCACCGGTTGTAGGCGAAGGAGCCGGCCGTGCGGAGCCAGGCCGGGTGCACGCCACACGCCGATCCGAAGAACGGAAGGGCGCCGACCTGCGTGCCCGACAGCAGCAGCTCCCCGGCGATGCCTTCGGCATCCATCATCTCCCGACGGATGACCGGGTCGGCCGCCCCGAGCTCGCCGCCGGAGCGAACGAGCCCGCGCTGGTCGAAGTCGGGGACGGTCAGGCGGGGTGGGCGGGCCGGCGTGGCCCGGTGGTGGATGTAGGCGACGTCCTCCCGGATGAGGTCGTCCATGTGCAACCGGGCGTCGCCCTCGAGGTAGCGGCCGATGAGGCTGATCGGCGGCGTGATGTGCCCGTCGCCGGAGACGATCGTGACGCGCTCCATGGGTCCCCCTCCCAGGCCGCCGGCCCTGGCGGCCTGCGGCGCCCGGAACGGTAGCGCCCGCGGATCAGGCCGAGGAGGCCCGGGCGTTGGAGAAGCGGGTGGCGA
>DASXLH010000257.1:0-8061 GCA_036496335.1 Acidimicrobiales bacterium | reverse complement strand
CATCGCCGTCTGGGCAAGGACGCCGACCAACCCCACCGTCTCAAGTACCGGCCTCTGGCGTCGTGACGGCCGTCCCGGCGGCGCCGGCGCGCACCGCGCGGTGAGCGCCGGGCCGGGGTGCACGGCGGAAGCACCCCGACCTGGCTGCGAAAGGGTCTACTACCTGCGCCTCCGCGTCAAGGAGACCCCGCCCAACGTTCGCCGCAGCCACCATGCGGATCGGGCTCACGTCCGGCCCGCGACCTGCCGATGCATGCGGACATGGCAACCACCACGACCACCGGCGCGGGCCCGGGCACGCGGGCCGTACGGCGGCGGATCGAACCCGGCACCCTCAGCATCTGCGCCCACTGCGACGAGCGCGTCAAGTTCGTCGCCCGTGAACAGGCGCAGCAGGTCATCGCCAACGTGTACGTGAACGGCCGCTGGGACCGGGTCGAGCACTTCCACCAGGCCTGCTACGACCGCGTCGAGCACCCCTACGGGACCCCAACGGAGGACATGACCCGGCTCCCGGGGCGACGGGCGGTCGCTGCGACCTGAGCCGTCAGACGGCGTCGAGCCGCGCCAGCAGCCGCGCGGCCTGGGCGGCCGGATCGCCGTCGGCCGGGGACAGCACCAGGTCCGGCGAGGGCGGGGGCTCGTAAGGGCTGTCGATGCCGGTCATGCCCGACAGCGCACCGGCCCTCGCCCGGGCGTAGAGACCCTTGGGATCACGCCGCTCGCACTCGGCCAGGGGGGTGTCGACGAACACCTCGAGGAAGGGCACGCCGGCGGCGGCATGAGCCACTCGCACCGCTTCCCGCCCGGCCCGGAAGGGGCTGATGACGGGCACCAGGGCGACCACCCCGGCGTCGGCGAGCAGGCGGGCGACCTCACCGACCCGGCGTACGTTCTCCTCCCGGTCGGCGTCGCTGAACCCGAGATCTCGGTTCAGGCCGTGCCGGAGGTTGTCACCGTCCAGCACGTAGGCCGGACGCCCGGCTTCCACGAGCAGCCGCTCGACCTCGGTGGCGACGGTCGACTTCCCCGACCCGGACAGGCCCGTGAGCCAGACCGTGGCCCCGGCATGCCCGAGCGCGGCGACACGCGCCTCCCGCCCGATCAGCCCCGCATGCCAGACGACGTCAGACATCTCACAACATCATGCCGGCGCCGACGGTGGCGTTGGTGGCCTCGTCGATGAGGATGAAGCTGCCGGTGGAACGGTTCCGGCGGTACTCGTCGACGAAGAGCGGCTGGGTGGTGCGCAGCGAGATGCGTCCGATGTCGTTGAGCCCCAACGTCGTCGCCGACTCATCCCGATGGAGCGTGTTGACGTCGAGCCGGTACTGGAGGGTCTGCACCAGGGCCCGGGCCTCGCGGGTGGTGTGCTTGATGGCGTACTTGCCGCCCACCTGCAGAGGACGGTCGTGCATCCAGGCCACCATGGCCTCGACGTCCTGGGTCACGTGCGGACGGTTGTGAGGGCGGCAGATCATGTCGCCCCGGCTGACGTCGAGATCGTCGGCCAGCCGGACGGTGACGGACATGGGCGAGAACGCCTCGTCGATCGGCCCGTCCATCGTCTCGATGGCCTCGATGCGGCTGGTGAAGCCCGATGGCAGCACGACGATCTCGTCGCCCTTCTTCAGCACGCCACCGGCGACCTGCCCGGCGTAGCCGCGGTAGTCGTGATGGGCGTCGTCCCGGGGCCGGATGACGTACTGGACGGGGAAGCGGACGTCGATGAGGTTTCGGTCCGAGGCGATGTGGACCTCCTCCAGGTGGTGCAGGAGCGAGGTGCCCTCGTACCAGGGCATGTTCTCGGAGCGGTGCACGACGTTGTCGCCGTGCAGCGCCGAGATCGGGACGAAGGTGAGGTCGGCCACGTCGAGCTTCGTGGCGAACTGACGGAACTCGGCCTTGATCTCCTCGAAGCGAGCCTCGTCGTAGTCGACCAGGTCCATCTTGTTGATGCACACGACGATGTGCGGGACCCGGAGGAGCGCCGCCAGGAAGGCGTGCCGGCGGCTCTGCTCGACGATGCCGTTCCGGGCGTCGACCAGCACCAGTGCCAGGTCGGCGGTCGACGCGCCGGTGACCATGTTGCGCGTGTACTGGACGTGGCCGGGCGTGTCGGCGATGACGAACTTCCGCTTCGGCGTGGCGAAGTAGCGGTAGGCGACGTCGATGGTGATGCCCTGCTCCCGCTCGGCCCGCAGGCCGTCGGTGAGCAGGGCCAGGTTCGTCTCCTCGCCCCGCTGCCGCGACGTCCGCTCCACGGCCTCGAGCTGGTCCTCGAAGATCGCCTTGGAGTCGTAGAGCAACCGACCGATGAGCGTCGACTTCCCGTCGTCGACGCTCCCGGCGGTAGCGAACCGAAGGATCTCGCTCAAGACCGCGACCTCCGACTGGAGCCGGGAGCAGCTCCGCAAAGGGAGGCATTCAGTGCTTCGATCGATCCGGCTTCGCCGGTCGACCGAAGCGCCACCAGTTCGTCGGCGAAGGTCCCCTTCGCCGACGAGACCCTCTGCTTCGACGACGACATCAGAAGTAGCCCTCCTTCTTGCGATCCTCCATGCCGGCCTCGGAGATGCGGTCGTCGGCCCGGGTCGCACCCCGCTCGGTGATGCGGGTGGCCGCCACCTCGAGGATGACCTGCTCGACGGTGGCCGCGGCCGACTCGACCGCGGCGGTGCAGGTGGCGTCGCCGACGGTGCGGTACCGGACCAGCGTGTCGATCGACTCCTCCCCGTCGCGCAGCGGCACGAAGTCGTTGACCGCCATGAGCATGCCGTCGCGGCGCACGACCGGGCGACGGTGGGCGTAGTAGATGGACGGGATCTCGATCTGCTCGTCGGCGATGTACTGCCAGATGTCGAGCTCGGTCCAGTTCGACAGGGGAAACACCCGGATGTGCTCGCCCCGCCGGTGGCGTCCGTTGTAGAGGCTCCACAACTCGGGCCGCTGGTTTTTCGGGTCCCACTGGCCGAACTCGTCACGGAAGCTGAAGACGCGCTCCTTGGCCCTGGCCTTCTCCTCGTCCCGCCGGGCGCCCCCGAAGACGGCATCGAAGCCGTTCTCCTCGATGCCCCGCAGCAGCGTGGTCGTCTGCAGGCGGTTCCGGCTGGCGTTCGGACCCGTCTCCTCGTGGACCCGGCCGGCGTCGATGTCGTCCTGCACGGACGCCACCACCAACTGGAGGCTGAGCCGGGCGACCGTGTGGTCTCGGTAGGCCATGACCTCGGGGAAGTTGTGGCCGGTGTCGACGTGCATCACCGGGAACGGGATGCGAGCCGGCCAGAACGCCTTCTCGGCCAGGCGCAGCATGACGATCGAGTCCTTGCCGCCCGAGAAGAGCAGCACCGGGCGCTCCATCGTGGCGGCCACCTCGCGGATGATGTGGATCGACTCCGCTTCGAGGGCCTCGAGATGGCCGAGCTCGTAGTGGTGCTGGACGACGGTCCCGCTCACGGTGCCCCATGCACGGATGCCGGCGCACCCAGGTCGGTCGGCTCACTCACGACCGGTCAGGCTACATTCCTGACCCATCTTGTCGTCATTTGCCCCCGCGGCCGACCGTGGATGACCAACGGCTGGCCCGGGAGCTGGCCGACAGCGCCGGCCGGGTCCTCGTCGACCTCCGACGGAACGGCGCCCTTGTCGGCGACGATCTTCGCTCGGCCGGCGATCAGCGGGCCCAGCACCACCTCGCCGAGCGGTTGGCCGAGGCGCGACCTGACGACGCGGTGCTGTCCGAGGAGGCGGCCGACGACCTCGCCCGGCTCGACGCCGACCGGGTCTGGATCATCGATCCCCTGGACGGCACGCGCGAGTACGGCGAGCCGGGACGAGACGACTGGGCCGTGCACGTGGCGTTGTGGGTCGAGGGCGAGTTGGCGGCCGGGGCCGTGGCGCTGCCGGCCGTCGGCGTCGTCTACGGCACCGACGAGCCGCCGAGGGTGCCGCCCCGGGGGGACCGCCTCCGGGTGGTCACCAGCCGCACCCGCCGACCACCCGAGACCGAGCGCATCGCCGCCGCGCTCGGGGCCGAGATGGTTCTCATGGGCTCGGCCGGGGCCAAGGCCATGGCCGTGGTACGGGGGGAGGCGGATGTCTACGCCCACGCCGGCGGTCAGTACCAGTGGGACTCCGCCGCGCCGGTGGCGGTGGCCGCCGCCGCCGGCCTGCACGTCTCGCGTCTCGACGGCTCCGCCCTCGTGTACAACCGGGCCGAGCTGGCGCTGCCCGACCTGCTGGTCTGCCGGCCAGAGCTGGCCGCCGCCTGCCTGGCCGCCGTCTGACAGCAGAGAGAACCGGCCATCCCCGAACCCGGTCAGGCGCAGACCGACCGCTACCGTCGCCCGGGTGCCGACCCCAGACGACCACCGGCTGGCCCGGGAGTCGGCGGAGCAGGCAGGGAGCCTGTTGCTCGCCCTCCGGCAAGCCGGTGAGGGCGCCGGTCCCGACCGCCTGCGGGCGGCCGGCGACCGCGCCGCCCACGAACTCCTCATGGAGGTGCTGGCGCAGGCGCGGCCCGAGGACGGGATCCTGTCCGAGGAGGGCTACGACGACGGGCTCCGCCTCGTGCGGGAGCGGGTGTGGGTCGTCGACCCCCTCGACGGGACGCGCGAATTCGGCGAGCCGGGACGGCCCGACTGGGCCGTGCACGTCGCCCTGGCCGAACGAGGTCGCCTCACGGCCGGGGCGGTGGCCCTGCCGGCCATGGGAGTCGTCTACGCCACCGACGACCCCCCGGTCGTCCCTCCCCGGCCCGACGACCGTCCCCTGCTGGTGGTGACCACACGGCACCGGGTGCCCATGGTCACGGTGCGGATGGCCGAGGCCATCGGGGCCCAGCTCGTGTCACTGGGCTCCGCCGGCGCCAAGGCGATGACGGTGGTCTCCGGGCAGACCGACGCCTACCTCCACGTCGGCGGCATGTACGAGTGGGATTCGGCCGCCCCGGCGGCGGTGGCGGCCTCCGCCGGCCTGCACGTCTCCCGGGCGGACGGCGCCCCCCTCGTCTACAACCGCGCCGACCCGTGGCTGCCCGACCTGTTGATCTGCCGGCCGGAGCTGGCTGACGCCTGCCTCGACGCGATCGACCGGGCATGGTGAGGACGGGCAGAGTGGTGTCGCGATGCGACTGGTGATCGCGACCTGCGCGGTCGACTACGAGGGCCGGCTCACGGCCCATCTCCCGATGGCCACCCGCCTCCTGATGGTGAAGGCGGACGGGTCCATCTCCATCCATGCCGACGATCGCGCCTACAAGCCCTTGAACTGGATGACGGCACCGTGCCGGCTGGTCGAGGAGGAGGGCTGCTGGACGGTCGCCACCCCGAAGGGCGAGCGGCTGACGATCACCATCGAGGCCATCCTTGCCGACATCACCCACGAGCTGGGTGTCGACCCGGGGCTGCAGAAGGACGGCGTGGAGGCACAGCTCCAGGTGCTCCTGGCCGCCGATCCCTCCGTCCTCGAGCCCGGCCTGGTGCTGGTCCGCCGGGAGCACCAGACGGGCATCGGTCCCGTCGACCTGCTGTGCCGGGATGCCGACGGCGGGGCCGTGGCCGTCGAGATCAAGCGGGTCGGGGAGATCGACGGCGTCGAGCAGCTCAGCCGCTACCTCCAGCGTCTCGATCTCGACGCCCGGCTCCGGCCGATCCGGGGGATCTACGCCGCCCAGCAGGTGAAGCCGCAGGCCCGGGTCCTCGCCGCCGATCGGGGCATCCGCTGCGTCGAGGTCGACTACGACGCCCTGCGCGGGGCCGAGCAGCCCGCGCTCCGGCTGTTCTGACGCGACGTGGCCACCGACATCCCCATCGATCCGGACCCGGCATCCCAGCCGCCCGCGATCACCGAGACCGAGCCCGAGGTCGTCGCCGACGGCCAGCCGGCGGCCCGGCACCCGAGGCGACGGCGGCGGATCCTGTTGATCGGTGGCCCGGTCGTGCTGGCCCTCCTGATCGTCCTCGCCGTCACCGGCGCCTGGTACGTGACCGGACGGGACGACGACGGCCGGGTGGCCGGGCACGTGCAGGTCGCCGGTGTCGACGTCGGCGGCATGTCCCGGGCCGAGCTGGCGGCGGTTGTCGACCGGGCCGCCACCCGTCTGGAGACGACCGACGTCACGGTCACCACGCCGAAGGGGTCCTTCACGCTGCACCCCCGCGACATCCACCTCGCCGTCGACCGCGCCGCCCTCGTGGACGAAGCCCTGGCCGCCGGGCGGGGTGGCCCGGGGGTGCTGGAGCCGGCCCGCTGGATCAGCCGGATGATCGCCCCCGTCCGCGTCGGTGTGCCGATCGACCTCGACCGCGACGCGGTCGCGTCCCTGGTCGCCACCGACGATCCGACCGGTCGGGTCGAGCCGGTCGAGCCCTCCGTCGGCGAGCAGGCCGGTGTGCTGGCCGTCACCGCCGGTGTGGCGGGCACAGGGGTGCGAGGCGTCGATGTCGCCGATGCGATCACGGCCACCGGGGCCTCCGGCCGGGCTCCGATCCGGGTGACGGTGCTGCCCACCACGCTGGCTCCCCGCTACACCGACGCCGACGCCCAGGCCCTCCGGGGTCGGGCCACCGCCCTCACGGCGAGCCCAGCCCGGGTCACCATCGCCGGCGTCGAGAAGACCGTGCCGGTCGCCACGCTCCAGCGCTGGCTGACGACCCGACCGAACGCCGCCCGCACCGGGCTGACACTGGCCTTCGCCGCCGACCGGGTGTCGGCCGACCTCGTCGCGCTGGTCGGCGACGTCGGCGCTCCCGCCGCTCCGGCCTCGGTCGCCCCCCAGGGCGACAAGCTGGCCGTCGTGGCCGGCTCGCCGGGCACGCGGTGCTGCGACGGGGCGGCCGCCGACACCCTCTTCGACGCCCTCGACCACGGTGCCCAGCAGCCGGTCGAGGTCCCGCTCTCGCCCCGGGAGGGCGGACCGGGCAAGGCCGCCGCCGACCTCGCCGCCCTCCAGAGCCGGGGCATCAAGGACAAGATCGGCGAGTTCACCACCAACTACATCGCCGGGCAGTCCCGCGTGGTCAACATCCACCGGATCGCCGACCTGATCCGCGGCCACGTGATCGAACCCGGCACCTCGTTCTCGATCAACAACTTCGTCGGTCCCCGGACGACCCAGAAGGGCTTCACCACCGGCGGCGTGATCGAGGGGCTGGTGTTCTCCGAGAGCGTGGGTGGTGGCATCTCCCAGTTCGCCACCACCATCTTCAACGCCGCCTTCTTCGCCGGGCTCGACTTCGACACCTACCAAAGCCACACGATCTACATCAGCCGCTATCCGTACGGCCGCGAGGCCACCCTCTCCTATCCGAGCCCCGACCTGGTCATCCGGAACACGACCCCGTACCCCGTGTACATCTGGACCGGCTACACGGCGACGTCGATCACGGTGTCGCTCTGGTCGACGCACTACGTCTCCGGGGCCCAGACCGGCCAGACCCGCAGCCCGCTCGGCGCCTGCACCCGGGTCCGCACCGAGCGCACCCGCACCTACGTCGACGGCCACAAGTCGGTCGATTCCGTCTTCGCCACCTACCAGCCGGCCGAGGGCAAGGGATGCTGAGCGCCGACGTGGTCGTCGTGGGCGCCGGCCCGGCGGGATCGGCCACCGCCCTCCACCTGGCCCGGACCGGCCGCGACGTGCTGCTGGTCGACCGGCTGCGCTTCCCGCGCGACAAGTGCTGCGGCGACGGTCTCACCACCTCCGCCCTGCGCGAGCTCGAGTCCCTCGGCCTCGACCCGGGCGCCGTCCCGTCGTGGCAGGCGATCGACGAGGCCCATCTGCGCAGCCCGTCGGGACGGGAGGTGGTCGTTCCGCTCCACCCCGGGCCCGGTACCTACGCGGCGGTCGCCCGGCGCACCGAGCTCGACGCTGAGCTCGTCCGTCTTGCCGTGCAGGCCGGCGCCCGCCTCCTGGAGGGGTGCAGCGTCGAGGGCGTGGCCACCGAGTCGGGCGCTCCTTCGGCCGTGGACGTCACGCTCGCCGACGGGGAGACCCTCCGGGCCCGCTACGTCGTCGCCGCCGACGGGATGTGGTCGCCGGTCCGACGGTCCTTGGGCGTC
>DASXLH010000256.1:0-1769 GCA_036496335.1 Acidimicrobiales bacterium | reverse complement strand
CGCACTCCGGACGGCGCCCACCGACGCCGAGCGCCGCTACCTCGCCGCCCGTCTGGCCGACGCCGAGAACGGCCTGGCCGAACGACCGAACCCTCGATCGCCGACCTGAAGCCCGTTCACGGCTCCATCACGACCCAGCCGCGGCGCTGCAGCTCGGCGGCCAGCGTCTCGGCCGGCAGCCGACGGAGCGCCTGCTCGGCGCTCGACAGTCGGACCGCCGGCGCGGGCCGGGACGGGACGGTGCCCGGGCCGGCGTACGGGCCCTCGGGCCCGGTGACCACCTGGAGCTGCTCGATGAAGCCATCGGCCTCGTCCCGGGTGAACCGGCCGGCCGCCTGGCGCTGGGTGAACGCCATCGGTCCGCGGGCGTCGCGGAAGTCGGCGTGCCCGGCCTGCTGGAGGAGCTCGAGCAGCTCGCGCACCTGCCGGGCCGTGGCCGGGGGACCGGACTGTTGACCGAACGCCATGGCGGCAGTCTCGCCGAGCGATGTGACAAGGCCGGCGATGGCGCTTAGGAGCCGAACCGAGCGGCGAGGCAACCAATGATTGCAGTGCCCTGTTCGGCGCCTTGGCGCCGAAACGAAGACTCGTTCCGCTCCAACGCCCGACCTATCCGCTCAGGTCCTTCGGCGGTCAGGCCATCCTGAGGAAGTCGATGGGGAGGGGACCGTCGGTGTGCTCCGTCCAGTCCGGCCGCGGGTCGCCGGGCACGCTCCACGTGGTGAACGACATCACGCAGCCCTGGGTCGTGTCCCGGTCGGTGACGAGCGTGGTGCCGTCGTTGTAGGAGAACGAGATCCCCTTCTTGGCGAGGTACTCCTCCGCCTGGGCCAGGTCGCGGACCTTGTAGCTGACGGAGTAGATCCCCTCGTGGGAGCGCACGATGTCCTGGGCCACGGGCGAGGAGTCCTCGAGGGGCTGCGCGAACTCGATGACGAGGTCCTCGCCGACCAGTACGAACGCGCTGGTCGTCTGGTTGCTCGGGACCTCCCCCTCGAAGAGCAGCTTGCCCTTGAGGACGTCCACGTAGAGGTCCCGGGCGGCGGTGACGTCGTTGACCGAGACGGTGGAGTGCGAGAACTTCTGGACCTGCAGGGGGTGGTAGTCGGCCCACCAGACCGGGCTCCAGCCGGGCTGGAAGCGGGGGTCACGCAGGGCGCCGCCCCCACCGGGGGTGGGGCCGGGAACGAACTCCAGCTGGGTGTAGGTGTCGCGCGGGTGGGTGAAGAGGGCCCCCCGCACCTCGTCGTCCTCCTGCTTGACGCCGGCGGTGCCATAGCAGCGCACCCCGGCCGCCCGGAGATCGCGGTAGAGGTCGTTGAAGCCGTCGTCGACGTACCAGGCGTAGGAGTGGAACTTCCGGCCCAGCCGGTTGAAGACGCGCCCGAGCGGCATGTTGTCCCAGCCTTCGACGTGGAAGGAGGGCGCCAACGGCTCGATGCAGAGCTCGCCGATGAGGACGAGGGAGGCGTCGCGCACCTCCGACCTCATGTAGCTGTCAGGCATGAACCGCTGGCACGAGAAGACGTCGTAGTACCAGGCGTCGAGCGCCTTCAGATCGTCGGTGATGTGGATGATGTGGAAGTTCTTGCCGATCTTGAACGCCATGGCCTGGCCTCTCGTCTGGGTCGGTTCGGGTCGCTGCGGGACCAGGGTCGTGGACCAGGTGGTCGACCGCGCCGACCAGCCCCCCGCCGGTCAGCGACTCTAAGAGGTGTCTGTCCGGCCGGGTGGGGAGCGCCGTGGACGGTTTGCAGGCGGGGAGTCCG
>DASXLH010000255.1:0-13875 GCA_036496335.1 Acidimicrobiales bacterium | reverse complement strand
CATCATCGACAGCCTGGTCGGCAGTGGGGCGATGTCGGCCGGCGGCGCCATCTGCATGATCTCCTCGGTGGCCGGCCTGGGTTGGGAGGCGGCCATGCCGACCCTGATCGAGTTCCTCGAGACGCCCGACTTCGAGTCAGCGGTGGCGTGGGTGGACGCCCACGAGGGCACCGACAACTACGGCTTCAGCAAGCAGGCGATGAACTGCTACGTGGCCCGGGAGTCGTATCCGTTGCTGGCGAAGGGGATCCGGATCAACGCCATCTGCCCCGGACCCACCGACACGCCGTTGGCCCGGGCCAACGCCGACACCTGGCTCACGTTCGCCCAGGACTACCGGGACGCCACGGGCGCGGCCCAGCTCTCTCCGGAGCAGATGGGCCAGGCCATGGTCTTCCTCAACAGCAAGGCGGCCAGCGGGATCAGCGGCGTCAACCTGCTGGTCGACCAGGGCCACGTGATGTCGTCGCTGACCGAGTCGTGGGGTGCAGGATCCCCGCTCGTCAAGATGCTCCTGGGTCGTTCCTGATCCGTCGCTGATCCGTACCGGCACGGTGCCGGCGCGGTGTGCCCCTGCGGAGGTCGACGCCCCCCTCGGCCGCGCAGGCCGCGGTCGGACCGGGCGCAACGCCCGGCCCGACCGCGACACGCCAGGTTCAGACGATGCCGTCCCAGAGGGCCCGCTCGGAGCCGGCCGGATCGTCGGTCGCCGTGCTGGTGACATCGAAGAGCATCGTGGCCCGCTGGCCGGTGTCGTAGGGCGGCCATGCCGGTAGGCCGTCGTGGCCGGGGTCGCCGGTCCGCGCGAAGGCGATCAGTGCAGCGGTCATCTGTCCCGCCAGCGCCTCCCGGCCGGGTCCCTCGCTCGAGACCGTGGCCGCCTCGAGGTTGTCGAAGAAGAAGGGGTAGTCGACGCCGTGGCCGGCCTTCAGCATCCCGCCGAGGGCGGGGGTCTCCCAGTCGAAGCGGTACATGTGCACCGGCGCCCGTCCGGGGCCCGAGGCGGCTTCGGCCATCCGGATCGAGGGGATCCGCATGTGGTGATCCGTGTTGATGGCGATCTGGAGGTCGCCAGCGGTCTCCTCCGGGCGGCCGGCCCGGTAGCCGGCGACGACGTCGATGGCCTTCGGGCCGAGCAGGGGGCGGAGCTGATCGGCGAGCCAGGCGTCGTCGGCGTCAGGGGCGGGTTGGGGCATGGCCATGGCGAAGGTCCGGAACTCGTCCCGGGTCGTGCCGATGAGGAGGGGGACGTCCGGCGTCGACCCGGCCCGCAGGAGGTCGAGGGGGTGCCCGACGATGTTGGTGCCGTCGAGCACCGGCTGGAAACCCGGGATCCCGGCGGCGTTCTGGGCCTCGAGCAGCCGCTCGGCCGGCAGGTCGGCCAGCGACGCGAGGTTGCCGGCGTCGACACCGAGGAAGGCCAGCGTCTTCTCGGCGATGGCGGTGGCCACGGACGGATCCTGGGCCCGGATCCCGGCGCCGCTCATGAGGGAGGCGCGGTGGAACAGCCCCCGGGCCGACGGCATGGCCAGCAGCGTCGAGGTCTTCCAGCCCCCGCCGGACTCGCCGTAGGCCAGGACGTTGCCGGGGTCACCGCCGAAGGCGCCGATGTTGTCCCGCACCCAGCGGAGGGCGGCGACCAGATCGAGGATGGCGTTGGCGCCGGAGGAGGCGTACTCCTCACCGCCGATCTCGGCCAGGTAGAGGTGGCCGAGCAGGCCGAGGCGATGGTTGACCGTCACCACCACGGTGTCGTAGCGACGGGCAAGGGACGCTCCGTCGTACGCCGGCCAGGATCCCGAACCACTGGTGTGGCCCCCACCGTGGATCCAGACCAGGACGGGTCGGTTCGCCGTCGCCGTGCCCGGTGTCCACACGTTGAGCACGAGGCAGTCCTCGCCCATCGACGGCTCAGCCGAACCTCCGAACATCTTCAACGATTCGGCCGCCCCCGGCGCCGATGGTTGCCATGACGACGGACCGTAGGAGGTCGCGTCCCGGACCCCCGTCCACGGCGCGGGGGCTGACGGGGGCCGGAACCGGTTGGCTGCGCCCGTATCGCCGCCGTACGGGATCCCGAGGAAGTGGTGCAGGCCGTCCACGCTGGCGCCCTCCACCCGTCCGCTGGCGGTCTCGATCACCGGTTGGCTCATCAGTGGTGCCCCCTCCGTCCCTCGCTTCACCTGGCGCCCCGGTCGGGCGTCGGGATGCCTCGGGCGGCATCCCCAGGAGTGTGGCACGTGGTGACAAACGCAGCCATCCGCGGTGCGCCGGCGACGCGGGGTGGGCGACCAGTTGGCAGAACTCGCCGGAGCCGCCGAGTAGAAAGTGCGGGGCATGACCACCGATGGGGACGATCGCGGCGTGTCGGACGGGTGGGCCCGTCGCCGAGCCCGGGTGGCGTTCGAGATCGAACGGGCCGCGCTGCACCTCTTCGCCACCCGCTCCCCCGACGAGGTCACCGTCGAGGACATCGCCCAGGCCGCCGGTATCTCGCGGCGCACCTTCTTCCGCTACTTCCCCTCCCGCGACGACGTCTTGGCCGCCCTGCCCATGCGGCACGTCCACCGCCTGTGCGTCCGATGGAAGGCCCGGCCTGCGCACGAGGGCTTCCTCGACGCGTTCATCGCTGCGATCATCGAGGAGGACGCCGAGGGCGACCAGGACGACATGATCCTGCTCTGGGGGAGGGCGGTGCTCCCCGCCTTCCCGCCGGAGGAGGAGCGCATCGTGACCACGATGGTCGACGCCTACGGCGCCGTCATCGCCGCCCGCACGGGACTGCACGTCGACGACGCCCGGGTCCAGGTGTGGGCCACGGCCATCGCCAGCATCTCCGGCTGGGCGTTCCTGCGCTGGCTCGAGGTGGGCGGCAACCGCTCGCAGATCCTGGTCGACGCGCTGGGCGTCCTCGGCGAGCTGGGTGACGCCACCAACGGCTCGGTCTCGAAGCCGACCCCGGCGGGCCGAAAGGCCCTGGTCAGCCGTGCCTCGGGGTCCCGCGCCGAGGCGGCCCCGGCCAACGGCGCGAAGTCCTCCAGTGGCGGCGCGACACGCAAGGCCTCGAAGCGGGCGCCGGCCCCGAAGTCGTCCAAGCGCTGACCCCGAACCCGAACCGGGCGCGTCAGAAGCCGAGTTCCGGCGTGTGGCGCACCCGGTTCGGCCGGCCGGGCGTCACCAGCCGATGACGAGGCCGGCGTCGACCGAAAGGGTCTGACCCGTGACCATGGCGCCCTCGCCCGAGACGAGGTAGAGAGCGGCGGCGGCGATGTCGGCCGGCTCGAGGGTCTTCTTCAGGGCGGTCATGCTCTGGGTCATGAGGTCGGCGGCGGTCTGGCCGGGCTCCCCCTGGCCCATGCCGACCCGGGTGGCGTCGCTCATCGTGATCCCCGGTGCGATGCAGTTCACGCCGATGCCCTTCGGGCCGAGCGATCCGGCCATGAACCGGGTGAGGCCGACCAGGTTCCACTTCGACCAGCCGTAGGCGAAGTCGGGGAGCTCGGTGACCCCGTCGGGCATCTGGCCCTGGTAGATGAAGGCCGCGTCGGAGGCGATGTTCACGATCCGCCCGCTGCCCTGGGCGATCATCTGCGGGACGACCGCCCGGCTGACGATCCACGGCCCGTACATGTTGACGGCCATCACCTTCTGGAGGAACTCCCAGCTCGGGTCGGCCGCCTCGGCCAGCGACGCCATCACCCGGCCAGCGTCGCCATAGATCCCGGCGTTGTTGATCAGGATGTCGATGTGGCCGTGGCGGGCCACCACCTCGGCGGCGAGGGCGTCGGCACTGGCCTTGTCGGTGACGTCGAGCGCCACGGCCGAGACCTCGCCGAGGCCGGCGAGATCGTCGACCACCTCCTTGCCCCGGACGTCGTCGATCTCGCCGATGACGACGGTGGCGCCCTCCTCGACGAAGAGCTTGGCGAACGCCTTGCCGATCCCCTGGTTCGGACCCGTGCCCGAACCCGCCCCGGTGACGATCGCGACCTTTCCCTGCAACCTCATACGGCCCCCCTCGACTCGTGTGTGGAAACTTTCGGCACCCTATGCCAAACTTGGCGCCGGCGGGGATGCGATCCGGAGGCGTTCGGAGGCGACCGGCACGGATCAGTCCGACGACGGGGGAGACGACATGGCCGACGAGGAGAGGTACACGCCAGAGACCCGGATGCTCATCGACGGCCAGCTGGTCGCGGCGGACTCGGGTCGCACGTTCGACAACGTGAACCCGGCCACCGAAGAGGTGCTCGGCCAGGTGGCCGATGCGTCGAAGGCGGAGATGCAGCGGGCCATCGTGGCCGCCCGGCGGGCCTTCGACGAGACCGACTGGTCGACCGACCACGCCTTCCGCAAGCGCTGCCTCGACCAGCTCCAGGAGGCGATCGAGTCCGAGCGCGAGCAACTCCGGGAGGAGCTGATCGACGAGGTCGGCTGCCCCCGCATGCTCACCTACAGCGCCCAGCTCGACGCCCCGCTCGACGACGGTCTTCGCTACCCGGCCAAGATGATCGAGGAGTTCCCGTGGGAACGGGAGCTGCCGGATTCCAGCTTGTTCGGCTCGGTGAGCCGCCGGGCGGTGTGGAAGGAGCCGATGGGCGTTGTCGGCTCCATCGTCCCCTGGAACTATCCCTTCGAGGTCACGATCAACAAGATCGGCCAGGTCCTCGCCACCGGCAACACCACCATCCTCAAGCCGGCGCCGGACACGCCCTGGAACGCCACCCGCCTCGGGCGCCTGGTGGCCGAGAAGACCGACATCCCGGACGGCGTGTTCAACGTGGTCACCTCGTCCGACCACCTCGTCGGTGAGGAGCTCACCCTGTCGCCCCTGGTCGACCTGATCTCCTTCACCGGGTCGACCGCCACCGGCAAGCGGATCATGGAGAAGGGAGCTGCCACCCTCAAACGGGTCTTCCTGGAGCTGGGGGGCAAGTCGGCGATGATCGTCCTCGACGACGCCGACTTCGCCTCGGTCGTCCCCGGTGGCATGGCGGTTTGCATGCACGGGGGCCAGGGCTGCGCCATGCAGACCCGGATGCTCCTGCCCCGATCCCGTTACGACGAGGGTGTCGAGCTCATCACGGGTGCCATGGGGATGGTCCCCTATGGCGATCCGCAGAGCGCCGAGGTCTTCATGGGTCCGCTGGTCAGCGCCAAGCAGCGCGACCGCGTCCTCGGCTACATCCAGAAGGGGGTCGACGAGGGCGCCAAGCTGGTGCTCGGCGGCGGCAAGCCGGCCCACCTCCCCAAGGGCTGGTACGTAGAGCCCACGCTGTTCGTCGACGTCGACAACTCGATGACGATCGCCCAGGAGGAGATCTTCGGTCCGGTCCTGGCCGTGCTCGCCTACGACGACGACGACGATGCGGTGCGCATCGCCAACGACAGCGGCTACGGCCTCTCCGGCGGCGTGTTCTCCGGCTCGGAGGAGCGGGCCACGGCCATCGCCCGGCGGGTCCGCACCGGCTCCATCGCCGTCAACGGCGGTGCGTGGTACGGCGCCGACTCGCCCTACGGCGGCTACAAGTCGAGCGGCGTCGGCCGGCAGAACGGCATCGAGGGCTTCGAGCAGTACCTCGAGACCAAGGCCGTCGCCTGGCCGAGGCTCTAGGCAGCGCCCGACGATGGCCCTGCCCGACGGGTGCGAGCTGACGGACACCCACCTGGTGTTCTGGGAGCTGTCCACGCCCGCCCAGCTGAACGACGTCGAGAAGCTCTACGAGCACTGCTGCACGGTCGCCTGCACCAACGCCCTGCGCCCACTCGGGATGGTGGAGATCGAACAGCGCCCCTTGCCCGACCTGGGCGAGGGTGAGGTCCTGGTCTGGGGCACGCGTTCGCTCGAAGCCGCCGCCGGGCAGGCCTTCGCCGCCCAGGGCTACGTCCTGTGTCAGCTGCGTCTACCGGTCCAGCCGATGGGCGCGGCCGTTCCCCCGGGCATCTCCGAGTCGCGCCCCGCCGGGCGCTGATCCTTCGTCCTGGGGCGCTCAGCGGGGAGTGAAGACGAGGGGCAGCGGGTCGACGTTGCGGATGGCGGTGTTGTTGAGGCCGGCGGCCCGGTCGGGGTCGAGCTGGTAGTCGGGGATCCGGCTGTGGAGGGTCTCCAGCGCCACTCGGAGCTCCATGCGGGCCAGGTGGGACCCGAGGCAGCGGTGGAAGCCGCTGGCGAAGGCGATGTGGCGATTGGGCGTACGGGTGAGATCGACGGTGGTCGGGGCGTCGAAGGTGTCGGCGTCGAAGTTGGCGGCGGCCCAGTGGGTCCGGACCATGTCGCCGGCCTTGATCTCCTCGCCGCCGATGCTGAAGTCGGCGGTGGCGAAGCGCCCACCGCTCACGACGGGGGTCTGGACCCGGAGCAGCTCCTCGATCGCGGCCGGCCACCCAGTCGGGTCGTCGACCAGGCCCCGGCGGTCCTCCGGGTGCCGGGCGAGCCACTCGACCATGCACGAGAGGGACGCCGCCACCGTGTCGAGCCCGGCCAGGACGAGGAGGTAGACGATGTCGATGACGTCCTCGCGTGACAGCCGGTGCCCGTCGACCTCAGCCTTCATGAAGCCGCCGAAGAGGTCGTCGCCGGGATCATCGAGGGTCTGGCGGCGGTCGAGCTCGTCATAGATGTACGTGACCATCTTGCGGCTGGCGTCGGCATTGTGATCGGCGTCGACGGGTCTGATGATCCCGTCTTTGAACCACTGGAGGAAGGGGATGTCGTCGAGTGGCAGACCGAGCAGGGTGAGGAAGATCCGGCTGGGAAGGGGATCGCAGTAGGCGGCGTAGAGGTCGACGGTGCCGTCGGCGGCGAAGCCGTCGATCAGGTCGTTGCACAGCTCCCGGGTCCTCGGTTCGATCTTCGCCACCTGCTTCGGGGCGAACAGCGGATCGAGGAGCTTGCGGTACTTGGTGTGCTCGTCCCCGTCGATCATGAGGGGGATGAGCGGGCGGCCGGTGCCGATGAGGCCGGACATCTCGGCCATCTCGGCGTTGCTGGACTGGACGTCCCGGCGCTTGGTCACGTGGAGCACATCGTCCATGCGGACGAGTCGTACGCCCATCTCGTCCCGTAGGACCCGGGGCCCGTCCGCCAGGCGGGCGACGGCCTGGTACACGTCGACCACGCCGTCCACGTACACGCCGTCCTGCGGAAAGCCGTACTGCTCCTCGGCCATGTGGTTCCCCCGGTCGATGACTGAGCCCGGCGTCTGCGCCGAACATCTGGCACTCTATGCCAGATTGGCTGACTCGACCAGCATCCGGCTGGCCGGTCGAGCCGGAGTGATCAGTCCTTTTTGCGGGCCGCGGCCCGGAGCTGCTCGTTGCGCTCGGCCTGGACGGCCTGCATCTCCCTGAAGGTCATGGAGTCGGCCTCCACGCCCACCTGCTGGCGCATGAGGTCGGTGATGCCGGCGGCGTCTGGCATCGCCTCGAGGTCGATGTCCAGCGACTGGAGCTGTCCGAGGTGGGTGGTCATGAACAGGCCGTAGATGTGGGCCACCTCGGCGAACATGTCGACGTCGGCGGCGACGTTGGTGATCGACCCGCCGAGATAGACCATGCCCTTCATGTAGAGGAACAGCTCCTTGGGGAGCTTGGCGCCGTGGGCCACGAGGCGCTTGACCGTCTCCCGCATCTGCAGGGCCATCGCCTCCGGCGAGAGCTCGGACGGGTTCTGGGCCATCAGCTCGTCGATGTCGAGGTCGACGGCGAGCTGGTCGACGTCGACCCCCGGAGGGAAGCCGCCGAGATCACGGAAGTGGCGCAGCATCCCCCTGGCGTCCTGGGCTGCCGCCGTCATCATGAGGCCGAGCAGGGCCCGGCGCTTGTTCTCGGGGAAGCGACCGGTGATCCCGAAGTCGACGATCGCCGGGGTGCCGCTCGGCGTCACCATCATGTTGCCGCCGTGCAGGTCGCCGTGGAAGACGCCGTGGATCAGGGCCCCTTCGAGGAAGCTGACCATGAGGGCCCGGAAGACGGGGGAGGGGTCGACGCCGGCGGCAGCCATACCGCTCTCGTCGTCGATGCCGTAGCCGTGGAGCCGCTCCATCACGAGCACCCGCCGGCTCACCAGGGACGGATGGGGTCGGGGCACCACGACCGAGCGTTGGTCCGTGATGGCGAGGACGCCGGCGATGTCGAGCATGTTCTGCGCCTCGAGCCGGAAGTCGAGCTCTTCGACGATGGTCTCGGCGAACAGCTCGACGTAGGCCGGCATGTTGGCCAGCGTCGCCTCCGGGGCTCGCCGCTCCACCACCGGCGCCAGCCAGGCCATCGTGGCGATGTCCTTCGGGACGACGCGGTCGATGTTGGGGCGCTGCACCTTGACCACGACCTCCTCGCCGGTGTGCAGATGAGCGGCGTGCACCTGGGCGATGGAGGCGGCGGCGATGGGGGTCGGGTCGAAGCTGGCGAAGATCGCCTCGATCGGTCGACCGAGGTCTTCCTCGATCACCCGCCGCACATGGCTCATCGGCTCGGCCGGGACGCGGTCGCGGCACAGCTTGAACTCGGCGACCCAGGCCTCCGGCATCATCCCCTCGGCCGACGCGATCAGCTGGCCGAGCTTGATGAAGGTGGTGCCCAGCGACTCGAAGGCCGGGCGCAGCACCCCCGGGAGCTCGGCCTTGGCGACGGGGTCGCCCGTCCGGCGGCGATTGCGGACCGCCCACGGCACCACCGCGGCCGTGAGCCGCAAGGCGACCGTGGCGCCGCGCAGAGGCGGCAGGCGGCGCGGTCGGATCATCGCCGGGACGCGGGCCGCCGCCCGTCGTCGCAGCCCTTCGATGCCGATGCGCCACGGCATCTCTTCGGGGACGACGGCCCAGGGGCCGTCATCGGTGAACGCGCCGATCGCCCGGTCGGATGCCAAACGGGGCCCTTCGCCTCAGCCGGCGGCGGCGCGCGTGCGGAGGATCTCGAGCGCGTCGTCGGCGTGGGCATCCATGTTGGTCTGACTGTCGAGCACGGCGAGCAGCGTGCGGTCGGTGTCGATCACGAAGGTCGTGCGCCGGTTGGGGCCGATGCGGAGCATCCGCTTGACGCCGAGCGAGGTCGCCACCGTGCGATCGCGGTCGGAGAGCAAGGGGTAGTCGAAGGAGTGCTTCTCCGAGAACTGCAGTTGCTTCTCGACGGTGTCGGCGCTGATGCCCACCCGCTGGGCGCCGACCTCGGCGAACTCGCCCTTCAGGTCCCGGAAGTGGCAGCTCTCCTTGGTGCAGCCGCTCGTCATGGCCGCAGGGTAGAAGAACAGGACGACGGGCCCGTCGGCGGCCAGCAGGTCGCTCAGCCGGCGAGGGGTGCCGGTCTCGTCGGGCAACTCGAAGTCGGGGACGACCTCACCAACCTGCATCGGGCCTCCTGGGTTTCGATGTTCCGTGTGGGTGCAACGGCTGCGGTCACAGTCTGTCTGAGTCTGACGCGGTTGGCGGCGCGGCGGAGCAGGTTCTGGGTGCCGCGGAGGTCCGAGCCGTGCTTCAGCGGCACCCGGAACCAGGGAGGCCGGCTGGGGGCCGACCCGTCGGCAACGGGCAGACTGTGCCCGTCGCCGGCTGCTCCCCCGTTCGCCGGCCGGAACCTCGTCGTCGATCCCGGGAGGGTCTCACCATGTCCATCGTCGTCACCGGGGCCACGGGCCAACTCGGCGGCCTCGTCGTCGAGGACCTGCTCAGCCGGGGCGTCCCGGCCGACCAGATCGTCGCCGCCGGGCGCAACCGCGAGCGCCTGACCGAGCTCGGACAGCTCGGCGTGCAGACCCGCGTCATCGACTTCGACGACCCGGCCAGCCTGCATGAGGCCTTCGCCGGCGCCGATCGGGTGCTGCTCGTCTCTGGTAACGAGGTCGGCGACCGGGTGCGGCTGCACACCAACGCCATCGAGGCGGCCAAGGCGGCCGGGGTGGGGCTGGTGGTGTACACGAGCTTCCCGAAGGCGGCCGAGACCTCGGTGGTGCTCGCCGCCGAGCACGCCGGCACCGAGGAGGCGCTGGTCGCATCCGGGCTGACGTACACGATCCTCCGCAACGGGATCTACATGGAGAACTACGCCGGCCGGGCGGCTGAGCACGCCGCCCGGGGCACCATCGTCGGCAGCGCCGGCTCGGGCCGGATCAGCTCGGCGCCCCGGGCCGAGCTGGCCGAGGCGGCGTCGGTGGTGCTGACCACCGACGGGCACGCGAACAAGGTCTACGAGCTGGGCGGCGACCAGGCGTTCACCATGGACGAGTTGGCGGCGGAGATCGCCCGCCACTCGGGTCGCCCGGTCGAGTACCAGGACCTGCCGGTCGACGAGTACGTGAAGGTCCTCGTCGGTGCCGGACTGCCCGAGGGCTTCGCCCGGATCCTGGCCGACAGCGACCGGGGGGCGTCGGAGGGCGAGCTTCAGCTCGACACCGGTGACCTGGCCCGACTCCTGGGTCGTCCGGTCAAGACCATGCCCGAGGCCGTGGCCGAGGCCCTCGAGGCCTGACCCGCACGGACGGTCAGACGAGTGCGCCACCCCAGCGCTCGAGGTCGAGGAACGGGTTGCGGTGCTGGAAGGTGGCCACCACCTCCGGCAGGTTGGAGCGCCGGGCCCGCCGCAGGGGCGGCACCGGGTCGGCCGCCCACGGCGCCCATCGCCCGAGCGTGACCCAGACGTGGTGGGTGTCGAGGTACTCCCGGGTCTCGACGATCTGGCCGTCTCGCAGCTCGTGCACGAAGCAGTGCCAGTTGTCGTAGACGGTGCCGTCGTCGAGCTCGGCGAAGCTCTCCATCTCCTCGAAGACCCGGTCGCCTTCCGCCACCATCGGCCCGAACCGCAGGGTAAGGGGCGAGGCCAGATGCTCGACGAGCGGGGCGTAGAGCTGGGTCAACGGGAGGTGGTCCCACCCGAAGGGCCGTTCCCCGGCGAGGAAGTGTCGGAAGCCGTCGCCGTAGTGGGCGTCGACGAGGTCGCCGTCGCCGGTTGCCTGGGCGTCGTGGAGCGAGCGGATGAAGGCGCGGTTGGCGTCCGGTCCCTCGCCGTCAGCCGTGAGAGCGCCGGGCCGGGGCACGGGGTCGCGCAGCAGGGCAGGGTCAAGCGTCAGCTCGGCGGTGATCTCGACGCCCTCGAGGTTCGACTCCCGTCGAGCTGTCAGCGGCTCGAGCGCCGGCCACTCCGGGTCGCGGCCGAGCAGGGTCCACACGTGGTGGCTGTCCTCGTACTCCCGCACCTCGACCACGCGGCCGCCCTCGATGCGCTGGATCCAGCAGTACTGGTTGTTGTAGAGGGCGCCGTCGGCTCCGTGGATGCAGGTCTCCCACTCCTCGACGACATGGTCGCCCTCGGCGATCATCGGGCCGAGGCCGTGGAAGGTGGGCGAGACGGTCTGGGAGTGCCACGCCTTGAGCCATTCGACGCCGGTGGCGGCGTGGGCCGGCATCGACCCGGCCAGGAAGTGGCGCTCTCCGCCGGCCATGTGCTGGCGGTGGTCCTCGCCTCCCAAGCAGAGGCGCTGGGTCGCCTCGTGGCGCTCGCGCACGATCCGCTTGTTCGCCTCGATGTCGTCCATGTTCATCCCCCCGGCGCGCGAGCCCATCGGTGGTCTCGTGCCGTCGCACGTCTCGCCGGCGCAAGTGTCGCCGACGGGGGAGGCCCCTGTCAGCTGGGCCAGGTGAGGGTCAGGTCCTTCACCGAGCGGAGGCCGGGCGGGTAGACGAGCTCCTCGTGACCCGGCTTGATCCCGTAGTCGGGGATCCGCCGGTGCCACTCCCGCAACGTGATCCGCAGCTCGCGGCGGGCCAGGTGCGAGCCGAGGCAGCGGTGCACGCCACCCCCGAAGGCGATGTGGCGGTTGACCTCGCGGTCGAATCGCACCTCGAAGCCATCGGGGAACTCGCTGGGGTCGACGTTGGCGGCGCCATAGCTGACCATCACGGCGGTGCCGGCCTTGACGAGCTGGCCGCCGAGCTCGGTGTCCTGGGTGGCGATCCGGGGAACGCCGCTCGGAACCGGTGACTCCCACCGCAGCAGCTCCTCCACGGCGTTCGGGATGATCGACGGGTCCTCGGCGATCTGGCGGCGGTGCTCGGGGTGGTTGGCGAGGAAGGCGAAGAAGCACGTGAGCGAGTCGCTCACCGTGTCGAGCCCGGCGATGAGGAACAGGAAGCAGATGTCGAGGATGTCCTCGTGGGTCAGCTTCTCGCCGTCGACCTCGGCGGTGAGGAAGTGGGTGAGGATGTCCTCCGTCGGCTGCCGGCGCCGCTCGTCGAGCCGGTCGGTGAAGTAGTCGTAGATCTCGGTGCCCGTCGCCCGCTGGACCGCCACCCGGCGGTCCATGTCGAGGAGCGCGTCGGGATCGATGCGATCCGGTCGGAGGATGCCGTCGCGGAGGCGCAGCATCGTGTCGAGCTCCTCCCACGGCAGCCCGAGCAGCCCGAGGAACACCGCCGACGGGAACAGCTCGGCGTACTCCTCGGTGAAGTTGCACTCGCCCTTCTCCTCGAAGGCGTCGATGAAGCGGTTGGCCCGCGCGCTCACATCGTCCTCGATGGCGTCCATCTGCTTCGGGGCGAAGAGAGGATCGAGGATCTTGCGGTACTTGCCGTGCTGAGGCGGGTCGACGTTGAGCGGGATGAGGGGCCGGATGTTGCCGAGGTCGAGGCCTCCGGCCGAGGAGAACAGCTCGTGGTGGCGCAGCACATGGTCGGTGATGGCGCGGCTCGAGCTCAGCGCCATGCCGTCCATGGGGAAGACCAGCCCGCCGGCTGCGATCATCGCCTTGTAGCGGGGCTGTGGCTCGGCCAGGTCGAAGAGGCTCTCGAGCCCGTAGATGCCCTGCTCCGGTATCGCGTCGCTCACGGTCCCCCCGTTGGTCAGGTCGGGGTCACGACCACGGGCCACCCCGACTCCCTGCTGTGGCCGCACCGGCCCGTGACGGGTCGTGGCGGCCAACGGGCCAAGACGTTACCGGAATCGGAATCGGGATCGTGATCGGGCCCGAGTCCGATCAGGCGGCCTCGGTGTCCGCCCCGGCGCTCATGGCCAGGGCCAGCACCTCGCCGAGGCCGGCGGCAGCCTGGCGGGCCTCGACGCTCACCCCGACGCCGGGCGTGGGGAGGCAGATGAGATAGCCGAAGCGATGGTGGTTGGCGCTGACATCGACGGCCACACCGCCCTCGGGGAGCTCGAAGCCGCCCCGCCCGCGCCCACGGGCGAAGCGCATCCGCTGGAGCTCGAGCTGCCCCCACCTCCCGATGACGGGAAGGCCGTCGGCATCGGTGGCGAAGTGGCAGGAGCGGAGGCTCAGGAGGCCGAGCAGCTCCGCTCGGACGGCGGCCTGCACGTCTTCCGGCTCGCCGTCGCTGGCGATGGCGAGCACCCGGCGGAGCCGGTCCTGTTCGCTGCTGTCCCGCGCCCGGCGGTGGTCGTCGGCGGCCTGGCCGGCGAGCCCGCCCACGATGAGGCCGACGCCGAGCAGCAGGACCGTGACGAGGAGGTCGCTGCCGTCGGCGATCTTCAGCGAGAGGTACGGCTTCGTGTGGAGGAAGTCGAAGCTGGCGGCCGCCATCAGCGCCGCCGCCACGCCACCCTCGCGGCCCCCGAAGCGTCCGCACAGGGCCACGGTGGCGGCCAGCGCGACCGCGATCACCGAGGGCTGCACCTCACCGCGGACGAGCACCAGGGCGGCCGCCACGCCGAAGGTCAGCAGCGGCGCGATGGCCGCTGCCACACCCACCTCACTGTTCTGTGCCATGGGCCTCTTCTACCTCCGGCCAGAGCGTCCTGACAGCGCTCCTTTACGGGTTCTGCACGGCGGAACGGCTGGTCGCGAGCACCCAGCCGTAAAGACGTTCGCGAGTTGCAAAGAGTTGGAGCCGGGGCGGGGGCCGCTGTCGTACAACCGCATCGAACACCCCGGCC
>DASXLH010000254.1:0-20748 GCA_036496335.1 Acidimicrobiales bacterium | reverse complement strand
AACCTTTCTGATGCGCAGCTCCGGCTCCGCCTGCGCAGCTGTGCGCGCACGCAGCCATACCCGGCTCTATTGCTGCTCCGGCTAGCGCCTCCGCAGCGTGGACAACCTTTCTGATGCGCAGCTCCGGCTCCGCCTGCGCAGCTGTGCGCGCACGCAGCCATACCCGGCTCTATTGCTGCTCCGGCTAGCGCCTCCGCAGCGTGGAGGGTGGGTCGGGTCCCTGGCTTGCCGAGCAGCTGACTCAGGCGTCAGCAGGGAGCTGGCCGGTTTCCAGGAGGTGGAGGAAGGCGGCTTCGTCGAGGATGGGGATCCCCAGGGTCTCCGCCTTCGCGCGCTTGGACTCGCCGGGCTCGGCCCCCACCACCAGGGCGGTCGTCTTCTTCGAGACCGAGCCGGGCGACTTCCCGCCCCTCGACGTCACCGCCTGCTCGGCGGCCTCCCGGGTGAGGCTCTCGAGGGTGCCGGTCACCACGACCGACATGCCGGCGAGGATCTGGGAGCTGGTCGAGGGAGCCGCTGGTCCCTGGAAGTTGACGCCGGCGGCCCGGAGCTTCTCCACCAGGGCCCGGTTGGTCGGCTCGGCGAAGAACGTGTGGACGCCGGCGGCGATGAGCGGCCCGATGCCCTCGGCCGCGGCCAGCCCGTCGGCCGAGGCCTCCATCAGTCGGTCGAGATGCCCGAAGGTGGTGGCGATGACCCGGGCCGCCGACGAGCCGACCCGGCGGATGTTGAGCGCCACCAGGAGGTTCTCGAGTGGACGGGAGCGCGACGCGTCGATGGCGGCCAGGAGGTTGCCGATCGACACGTCGCCGAACCCCTCGATGCCCCGGAAGGACGCCTCGGTCAGGGAGTAGAGGTCGCCGGCGTCCTCGACCAGGCCGAGCTCGGTGACGAGTTGGGCCCGTTGCTCGCCGAAGCCCTCGATGTCCATCGCTCCCCGGGAGCAGAAGTGCTCAATGCGGGCGGCCCGCTGCCGGGGGCAGTCGACGTTGACGCAGTAGGTGTCGCTCTCACCTTCGAGGCGCCGCAGCGGATGGCCGCAGGCGGGGCAGATCGTGGGGAAGTGCCATTCGGCCAGGCCCGGCGGCCGCTCGACCAGGACCGGACCGACGACCTCGGGGATCACGTCGCCGGCCTTGCGGACCACCACCAGGTCGCCGGGGCGCACGTCCTTGGCCCGAACCTGGTCCTCGTTGTGGAGCGTGGCCAGCTGCACGGTCGAGCCGCTCACGACCACCGGCTCGAGCACCGCGAACGGCGTGGCCCGGCCCGTGCGGCCGATCGACACCATGATGTCGACCAGGCGGGTCGTCCGCTCCTCGGGCGGGAACTTGTAGGCGATGGCCCAGCGGGGGGCCCGCGACGTCGAACCCAGCTCGGCTCGGACGGCGAGATCGTCGACCTTGACCACCACGCCGTCGATCTCGTACCCGAGGTCGTGGCGGTGCTCGAGCCAGTGGCGGCAGTAGGCGTGGACCTCCTCGAGCGTGCCCATTACCCGGATCTCGGGGTTGACGGGCAGTCCCCAGGAGCGGATGGCCTTCAGCGTCTCGTCGTGGGTGCGGAACGCCGGACCCCCCTCGATCGCACCGACCTGGTAGGTGAAGATCGACAGGTCACGCCCGGCGGTGACCCGGGGGTCCTTCTGGCGCAGGGAACCGGCCGCCGAGTTGCGGGGATTGGCGAAGAGCCGGTCACCGGCCTCGGCCTGGCGGGCGTTGAGGGCCTCGAACGACGCGATCGGCATGTAGACCTCGCCGCGTATCTCGACCATGTCGGGCACGTCGCCGGTCAGGCGATCGGGGATGGCGGCGATGGTCCGGACGTTCTCGGTGACGTCCTCCCCCACCCTCCCGTCGCCCCGGGTGGCGGCCTGGACGTAGCGGCCCCCCTCGTACCGCAGGGACATGGCCAGCCCGTCGATCTTCAGCTCGCACACGAACGACGACACCTCGGCGGCGCGGCGGCCCAGGCGCACGCCCCACGCCTCCAGCTCCTCGAGGCTGAAGGCGTTGTCGAGGCTCATCATGGGTTGGACGTGGGTGACGGGCCGGAACAGGCTGGAGACGGCCGAGCCGACCCGTTGGGAGGGCGAATCGGGCGTCACCAGCTCGGGGTGGTCAGCCTCGAGCGCCCGCAGTCGGCGGACCAGCGCGTCGTAGTCGGCATCGCTGATCGAGGGGTCGTCGAGCTCGTGGTAGCGCCGGTCGTGCTCGGTGATCTCGGCCCGCAGGGCTGTGACCTCCACCCGTAGAGCGGTGATCTCGTCGGCGGCGTCAGCTGACGGGGCGGCCACGAAGCGAACCTAGAGCCTCGGTGTGACACCCGGCGCCCTCGCCGTTCCCTGTCGGATCCGCCCCGCCCCACGGGGCAGATCCGACGCGGAACGGAGGACGCGTCGTCAGAACCGGGCGGCCGCGGCGGCGGTACGGGCGCCCAGCCGGCGGGTGAGGTCGACGGCGGTGGCGGCTTCGGCCACCGTTCGCCCGGCCAGCCCGCAGGCCGGCGTCACCAGGGCCCGCCGGCGGACGAGAGCGAGGTCGCAGCCGGCGGCGGCCAGGGCCGACCAGCGGGCCACGAGGTGGCCCCACAGCGCGCCCTGCTCGTCGGTGGTCACCGGCCGGTCCGTCGGAACGGCCCCCCACGCGATCCAGCCGCCCCGTCGGAGATGGGCGTCGATCGCCGCCGTCGAGGGCTCCGTCCCGGGCAGGTCGACCGGCATGGACAGCACGGTCGGGCCGGCGTCGACGACGCTCGACCAGTCGATCCGGCCACAGCAGTGCACCCCGCTGGTCACGGTCGGGCCGAGGGCGGCCAGGGCGCCGGCCAGGATGGCGGTGACGGCGCCGGCCGAGGGGGCGTCGGGCCGCACGAGCCAGGGCTCGTCGAGCCACAGGCTGACCTGGGCCGCCGGCAGGGCCGAGTGCGCCGCCGCCACCAGGGCCTGGGCCGTCGATCGGACGGCCAGCGTGGCGGCCGGGAAGGCGGCCGTCGCCGGGGCACCGGCATCGACCAGCGCCAGGCCGAGGGTGACGGGCCCCGTCAGCTGCAGCTTGACGGGACCGGTCCTGGCTCGGGCACGGGACACCGCCAGGAAGGCCAGGGCGCCCTCGTGGGCGGCCGGGTCGAACGGTGAGGCCGCGGCCGCCGTGAGCGAGCCGCGCCCGCCGCCGGGGGGATCGAGCGAGAGCCGACCGTCGGGGTGGACGGAGACGCCGGGAACGGCGACCGCCACCTGGGCCAGCATCCCCTCGCGCCAGGATCGAGCCGGCAGCTGGGGGGCGGCCGGGAGGTCGGGCTCGCCGTCCAGCACGAACCGGACCGCGTCGTCGAGCCCGGCATGAGGCAGGCTCCCGATCGTGGTGACCATCCCGGGAACGAACACCCCACCACGCTTGGCCATCGCCCGCCGCGCACGCAAGCCTGCACGGCCGTGACGCCCGCTTCCCGCCGGATCGCCTCCCGCCAACGGGTGCTCCCCGCGCTCCTGGGGGTCGCGTGGCTGACGTTGCCGGCCACCACCGGCACCGCCCTCGGCCGGGCCCTCGACGACCGGTCGGGACGGGTGAGCGTGGTCGTCGCCGGCCTGGCGTGGCTGGTGTGGGCCGGTGTCCTGCTCGCCATGCTCGTCCCGCGGCCGGTGGGCCTGGTCGCTCTCCGGGTCGCGGCGGTGGCCGCCGTCGGCGCCACGGTGTGGGCGGTGGTCGACAGCGGATCGGCGGCCGGGGCCGGCTGGGTGGTACTGGCGTCGGTCCCCGCCCTGCTGGCGTACCTCCCGGCCACCGGCGAGCGCTTCGTCAACGGTGCCGCCTACGGCGACGAGCGGCGCTTCCTGCTCCGGCCGCCGGCGGCTGTGCTGCTGGGGCCGATCCTGCTCACCGGTGCGGTCGTGATCGCGGGGGTCGTGGGTGGGCCCGTCCTGCTGGCGGCGGGATGGTGGGTGGTGGGGGGGCTGGCGCTCGTCGTCGGTCTCCCGGCGGCGTGGGTCGCTACCCGGGCCCTGGTCCGCCTGACCGAACGCTGGGTCGTGCTCGTGCCGGCCGGTCTGGTGGTGAAGGACCACACCGCTCTCGTCGAGCCGATGCTCTTCCGGCGTGAGGACATCGCCCGGTTCGGACCGGCCCCGGCCGGCTCGACCTCCACCGACCTCACGGCGGGCAGCTGGGGCCTCGCCCTCGAGCTGCAGCTGTTGGTGCCCTATCAGGTGTCGCAGGTGACGGCCGACAGCGGGCAGCCCCACGCCCGCGAGCTGCAAGCCGTGCTCGTCACCCCCACCCGGCCGGGCGCGCTCGTCGCCGAGGCCGGCCGCCGCCGCATCCCCGGCTGACCGCACCACCCCGGGCCGCTGGCCCCGCCTCAGCCCGCGGCGCCCCCGCCGAGGACGCGGTCTCCGTCGTAGAGGACGACCGACTGGCCGGGCGCGACGCGGCGGGCCGGAGCGTCGAGCTTCACCCGGACACCAGCTCCCGATGGCTCCACGGTGGCCGGACGGGGCTGGCCGTGGGCGCTGGTCTGCACGAGGACCCGGCCCTCCACGGCGCCGTCGGTCCAGGCCATCGACGCCACCTGCAGCCGGTCGACGGCCAGGTCGGCCGCCTGGCCGACGGTGACCGTGCCGGCTGCGGTGTCGACCGCCAGCGCGTAGCGGGCCTCGCCCCCGCCGCCGAGGCCGAGCCCCCGGCGCTGCCCGACGGTGACGAGCTGGATGGCGGGCACGTGGCCAACCGCCTCCCCCACGGTGTCGACCAGCACGCCTCGCGTGAGCGCCACCCGATCGGCCAAGAAGGCGGCCCGGCCGCCACGGGTGATGAAGCACACGTCCTGGCTGTCGGGCTTGGCCGCGGTGCGCAAGCCCATGGCCGTGGCCCGGTCCCGCACGTCGGCCTTGGTCAGCTCGCCGACGGGGAGGAGCGTTCGGGACAGGACCGCCTGGTCGAGCATGTGCAGCACGTAGCTCTGGTCCTTGGCCGCATCGACACCCCGACGCAACGTCCAAGCCCCGTTCTCGGTGGTCACCCGGGCGTGGTGCCCGGTGGCGATGGCGTCGAAGCCGAGCGCTTCGGCCCGCCGGGCGAAGCGGTCGAACTTGATCGTCCGGTTGCACTCGACACAGGGGTTGGGCGTGTGCCCACCGACGTGGCTGTCGACGTAGGGATCGACCACGCCGGCCTGGAACGCCGCCGAGAAGTTGAAGACGAAGTGGTCGATGCCCAGCTGCTGGGCGACCCGGCGGGCGTCGTCGACATCGGCCACGGAGCAGCACCCGGTGTCGGACGGTCCACCCCACAGCCGCATGGTGGCGCCGGTGACCTCGTGGCCCTGCTCGAGCAGCAGCGCAGCCGCCACCGAGGAGTCGACCCCGCCGCTCATGGCGACGAGCACCTTCACGGCTCGTACCTGCGGAGCCGGGCGACCGCGGCCGGCACCGCCGCCAGGGCGTGGTCGACCTCCGCCTCCTCGGTGTCCCAGCCGAGGCTGAGGCGGAGCGAGCCCCGCCCCAGGGAGGGCGGGACACCCAGGGCGGCGAGGACGTGGGATGCCTCGAGCGCACCGCTGGCACAGGACGCGCCGGCCGAGCCGCTCACGCCCTGCTGGTCGAGGAGGACGAGCAGCGCCTCGGCATCGACGTCCTCGAAGGCGACCGAGCAGATGCCCGCCACCTTGGCGGCGCGGTCGCCGGTCTCGATCGATCCCGGCACCATGCCCAGCAGGCCGTCGGCCAGCCGGTCGCGCAGCACCGCCAGCCGGGCCACGGTGGCGGCGCGAGAGTCGTGGCAGGCCCGCAGCGCGGCGGCCATCCCGGCGATGCCGGCCACGTTCTGCGTGCCGCTCCGGCGCTCCCGCTCCTGACCGCCGCCCAGCAGCTGGGCGGTCACGCCGGCGCCGTCCCGCGCCACCAGAGCGCCGACGCCCTGGGGGCCGCCGAACTTGTGGGCGCTGATGCTCACCAGGTCGGCCGGTGCGGCCGCCGTCCCCACATCGAGCCAGGTGACCGACTGCACCGCGTCGGTGTGCAGGACCGCATCGGGCGCCGCCGCCCGCAGGGCCGCCAAAGGCTGAACGACGCCGATCTCGTTGTTGACGAGCATGACCGAAAGGAACCGGAGGTCGGCAGGCACGGCGCCGACGTCGACCACGCCGTCGGCCCCGACCGGCAACGTCCGTCCCCCTGCCGCCCGGACCGGCTCGAGCACGGCGTGGTGCTCGATGGACGAGCACGCCATCGGACCGGCGGCCGACCGACCGTGCACCGCGAGGTTGTCGGCCTCGGTGCCGCCGCTGGTGAAGATCACGTCGCCGGGCCGACAGCCGAGGAGCTCGGCGAGCTCGTCGCGGGCCTCTTCGACGGCCCGGCGGGCGGTCTGCGCCGGGCCGTGCATGCCGGACGGGTTGCCGTGGCGGCCGCCGAGCCACGGGAGCATGGCGTCGCGCGCCTCGGGGCGCAGGGGCGTGGTGGCGGCGTGGTCGAGGTACGCCTCCATCGACGCGAGGCTAGGCCCGGTGCGAGACGATGCCGAGGCGAAAGAGGATCCGGCCGTGACCCCACCCGCCATCGATCCCGCCGCCTACGGCGATGCCATCGCCGCCGTCTACGACGAGTGGTATCCCGACGTCTCCGACGTCGAGGGGACGGTGGCGACGGTGGCGCGCCTGGCCGCAGGTGGCCCGGTGCTCGAGCTCGGCATCGGCACGGGGCGGATCGCCCTGCCGCTCGCCGCCGCTGGGGTGGACGTCCACGGCATCGACGCCTCGCCGGCCATGGTCGACCAACTGCGGGCCAAGCCGGGGGGCGCGGCCATCCCGGTCCTGATCGGCGACTTCGCCGAGGAGTTGCCTCGGGTCGACGGAGGCTTCGCAGTCGCCCTGGCCGCCTTCAACACCTTCCTCAACCTCACCTCGGCCGACGCCCAGGCCCGCTGCCTCCGCCTCCTGGCCGGGGCGGTCCGGCCCGGCGGGCATCTCGTGGTGGAGACGATCGTGCCGGCCGACGATCCGGCCGCCAATGGCGTGTCCGTCCGGGTGGTCGAGGACGACCGCGTGGTGCTCTCGGCCTTCCGGCGCGAGGGCGATCTCGTGCGCGGCTCGCTGATCGCGTTCGGCGCCGGCGGCGTGCAGCTGCACCCCTGGTCGGTCGCCCTCACCAGCCCCGCCGACCTCGATGCCCGGGTGGCCGCTGCGGGGTTCCGGCTGGTGGGCCGCTACGAAGGGTGGCAGGGCAAACCCTTTGATGAGCTCTCGACGCGGGCTGTCACCGTGTACTGCCTGGACAGCGGTACCGTTCCCGCCTGATGGTGTCGGAAACCCCCCGATGAGCGAGCTCCGGCTGAACCCGCTGGCTGGCCGGTGGGTCACCGTCTCGGCCGAACGGGCGCTTCGCCCTCTGGCCTTCGATCCCCGCCAGCTCCCGGTCGAGTCGGAGCCCCGCACCTGCCCCTTCTGCCCCGGCAACGAAGAGGCCAGCCTCCCCGCCCTCGAGACGTACGGTCCGGCCGGCCAGTGGCTGGTCCGCATCGTGCCCAACCGCTACCCGGCCTTCTCCGGCCACGATCCCCTCCACGTCGAGCACCTCGGTCCGGTGTGGACGCAGGCTCGAGCCAGCGGCATCCACGAGGTGCTCGTCCTCTCCCCCGATCACGATGCCTCCTGGGCCGATCTCGACGATCGCCAGGCCGGGCTCGTGATGGCCGCCATGCGGGACCGCTTCGAGGACCACGCCAGCCTCAGCGGCATCCGCTACACCCAGGCCATCGTGAACCACGGACGAGAGGCCGGAGCCTCGCTCGTCCATCCCCACGGTCAGCTGCTGGGCATGCCGTTCGTGCCCCGGGACCTCTCCGAGGAGGAGGCCGGCTTCGCCCGCTTCGAAGGGGGCTGTTTGCTCTGCACGACCCTCGAGGCCGAGGTGGAAGCCGGTCACCGGACCGTCCTCGAGGACGACCACACCGTGGTCGTCTGCCCGTTCTGGAGCGGCGGTCCTTTCGAGCTGTTGGTGATCCCGCGGGCCCACGAGTCGCACCTCCAGGACGCCAAGCCCGGAGATGTGGTCGGTGTCGGGCGGGCCATCGCCTCGATTCTCCGTCGGGTGCGCGACCTGCTCGGCGACGTGGCCTACAACGTCGTGTTCCACTCCAGCCCCCACCAGCACGACGGTGAGTACCACTGGCACGTGCACATCCTCCCGAAGCTCGCGACCCGGGCCGGCTTCGAGCTGGGCACCGGCGTGCTCCTCAACATCGTCCCGCCGGAGCAGGCGGCGTTCGAGCTCAACAGCCACGGCTCCTGACGGCCCGACCGCCGGTACTCCGGCCTGAGCGCGCGGCCCTCCCCAGAACGTGAGGGCGCGCATCCGGGTGTCGGTCACGCTGCCGGCCCCGCCGGCGATGGTGTGGGACGACCTGGCCGACCTGTCCTCCCACGTCGAGTGGATGGCCGACGCCGAGTCGATCACCTTCACCTCCGACCGCCGGGCCGGGGTGGGCACCTCATTCGACTGCGTCACGAGGGTCGGCCCCATCCGGCTGACCGACCACATGGTGATCACCGAGTGGGCGCCGACCCGGGCCATGGGCGTTCGTCACGACGGCCTCGTGACGGGTGTCGGACGCTTCCGGCTCCGGGCCGCCGGTCGCGGCAGGACCAGGTTCACCTGGCAGGAGCAGCTCGACGTGCCGTGGTGGCTCGGCGGCCCGCTGGCGGCGCCGGTCCTCCACCTGGTGTGGCGCCGCAACCTGCGCCGCCTGCGGGGGGTCGTCTCGAAACCGGAGGTTTCGAGACGAGCTCGAACGATTCGACGGCCTTCGGCCGACTGAAGGACACACCGATCGACCGGCGGAGCCGGATCGCTCGGGATTCAAGACGGGATGCCGAGTGGGCCGGGGCTCAGACCGACGGCGGGACCCAGCCGGCGGAGGGCGTCGAGGTCGGCCTGCGGACGGGTTCGTGCGTCGGTGACGAGGAGGTCGTACACCCTCTCCTGCGCTCTACTCAGGTCGAGCTCGACCCCGAGTCCCTCGGCCACGGCGAGGACCGCCAGGGCCAACCCGATCCGACCGTATTCCGTCGCGGCTCGGTCGACGGCGACGTCGAGCGCCTCGGCCAGCACCCGGCCGGCAGCGGCGACGTCGAGGTCGAGGCCCCGGCCGCGGGCCTGTCGGAACCGGGTCAGCACGGCCTCGACCCGCGGCTCCGGCCGATCGAGGTGGTCGACCAGGGCCCGGATCTCCGCGGTGAGGTGGCGAAGGAGCGAGCGCTCGGCCACGGAGCGGACCGGGGCCGGGAGCTCCTGGCCGGTGGCCAGGAGGGCGTCGACCTCGGCTTCGACGGCGACATCGAGCGCGGCCTGCCCGGCTTCGAGCCGATGGGCGAGCGACGACGACAGGTCGGCCGCCAGCCGTGCGGCGGCGTCGGGAAGGACGTGCCCGAGGTCGATCGGCGTCGCCCCGAAGCGCGAGCGGATCAGCTCGGCCACCTCCCCGACCGGTCGGCCCTCCTCGAAGGCGCTCAGGACCGTGGCGAGGTCGTCGGCTTCCGGCCCCTCGGCCGGTTCCACCCCGCCGACCACGTCGAGCGGCCCCCGGCGCAGGGCGGCGTAGGCGTGCCGGCTCCGGTGTCCCGTTCGCCGGTGGACGAGCTCGACGACTGCCACTGCCACGCGGAGGCCGTCCCGCTCGGCCTCGCCCCGCTCGACCACCTCCACCGACCAGGCGGCGACCTCCGGGGCGGGATGTCCGGTCAGCAGCGCGTCGAGCATGGCCAGATGGGCGACGGCCCGTTCGGGGCCGACCCGGGCCGGCACGACATGGCGATGCCAGACATCGCGGCCGTCGCCCTCGTCGGCCTCGTTGCTGCGGGCTTCCCCCAGCACGGCGAGGAACTCGTCGAGTCCGGCAGGCTCGCCGAGCTCCTCCAGCAGGTCCATGGCCCGGGCCGCGTAACGGAGGCACTGCACCGTCTCCAACCCGGCGAGGTCCCAGAAGAACCAGGCGCACGAGGTGTACATCAAGAGGGCGTGGCGCTGCTGCTCGAGAAGGGTGCGGGCTTCGGTCAGGTCGCCGACGACGTGCTCGGCCGCGAACTCGCTCAGTGACCGACGTCCCAGGAGCACGTCGATGTAGGCGTCACGGGCGGCCCACGGCTGGCGGAGCACGGCCGGCCCCCGCCGCTCGAAGACCTCCACCCCGCGGTCGCGCAGGCGATCCAGGGCCTGGCGCAGCGGACCCCGCCAGGCCTGGTCGGCGCCCTGCGGCGGCCCGCCCGTCGAGCACCCGCAATCGCGGCGCCAGCGCTCGACGCCGTGCGCGCACGACCAACTGCTCTCGTGCACCCGGGCCTGCCAGGTGGGCGGCGAGGCGCGCAGGTGGGGACCGAGGGCCGCCACCGGCACCCCCATCCGGGGGGCGACCACCGGCAGCGCGTAGGCCAGCTTCCGCTCCGTGAAGCGGTGGTGATGGCCGAAGGTCTCGCCGTCGGCGGCGATGCAGGTGAGCCCCACCCGGGCCGCGGCTCCCCCGACCATCGTCTCGGCCGTGAGCGAACCGAGCCCGAAGGCCACCTCGTGGGACAGCGGGCCGTCGTAGAAGACGAGGTCCACGCCTCGATCGCCGTCGTCGGGATCGACCCAGCGGTAGGGGTGGGAGACGTCGACCTCGCCCGGGCCGACGTCGGTCCAGCCGGCCGGGTCGCCGTCGTTCTCGTCGTTCTCGTCGTCCCCGCCGGGGGGTCGGACCGACGACGCCTGGTCGGGGGCGAGGATGGTGAAGCCCACACCCTCCTCGGCCAGGACCCGGAGGACGTCGTCGTTCACCGCCGTCTCCGGCAGCCAGATGCCCTCGGCCCGACGCCCGAACCGATGCTCGAAGTCGGCCAGTCCCCACCGCACCTGTGTGCGGGCGTCACGGATGGAGGCCAGGGGCAGGATCATGTGGTTGTAGGCCTGCGCGATGGCGCCCCCGCCGACGCGGTCGCCGTCGACCATGCGGGCCAGGACGCCCGGCTCGTGAAGCGCCAGCCAGGCGGCCAGGGTGGGCCCGACGTTGAAGCTCAGGTGGGCGTAGTTGTCGACCACGGCCACCACGCCTTCGTGGTCGTCGACGATCCGGGCCCAGCCGTTCGGCCGGTACGACTCGGCCGTGATCCGCTCGTTCCAGTCGTGGTACGGCGCCGACGACGGCTCGGCGTCGACCGTCTCGGTCCAGGGGTTCTCACGGGGTGGTTGGTAGAAGTGCCCGTGCACCACCAGGGTCGACCCGTCCATCCGACCATGGTGCCCGAAGCGGGTGACACCACCGCCCGGGCGTCGCTACCGATCGACCGGCCGGGTGCGGGACAGCTCCTCCACCAGGGCGGTGGCCCAACCGCCGTCCCGGTTCGATGCCACCTTCAGGAGGCAGGCGTCGCCGAGGTCGGTCATCTCCAGTACGCCCGGCCGACGCTCGAAGCCGAGGTGCCAGTGCTGACCGTGGTGGGCCTTGTCGAAGGTCTCCAGCTTGACCACCAGCCCCCGATCGGCGAGCTCCCCCAGGAGCGAGGCCGACGATCCCCCGACCGTGACCTCGAGCATCCGGAAGCCGCCGCCTGATCAGCTGGCGGGAACGGTGTCGAGGACCTGTGCCACCAGGGCGTCGCAGTCGCGCTCGAGGTGGAAGCGGTGCACGGCCCTGCCCCCCAGCACCTCGGCGCCCCGCTCGGTCACGATGGCGGAGAGCTTGTCCACGGCGTGGCCGGCGTCGACGGCGTAGGTGCAGAAGACGAAGCTCCGTTTGCCGGTGAGGAAGGGGAGCGACCGGAGCCGTCCCGAGCGCCCTGGCTTCTGGCCGACGACGACGATGCCGTCCGTCCAGCTGCCGACGACGACCAGGTCGGCAGCCGACAACGCCGCCAGGTTCACCCGGCTCGCCGGGGAGACCGTGGTCTCGAGCCCACCCGCCCGGAGCCCGGCGGCGACCAGGCCGGCGGCCTTCTTCGTCGTGCCGGTCAAGCTCTCCCAGATCACCAGCGCCTTCACGCCCCGTTCTCTACCAGTTCGGGAGCCGGGACGATGACTACCGTTCGGGGCATGGGCATCGTCGACGACCTGATCGCCAACCCCGGCCTCTACCTGGGCATCGACCAGGTGACCGGGACCGACGCCCGGGGCGCGGCCCGCCTCGCCCTGTCTGTCCTTCCGGGGCGGGCAGGCGTGGCCTACGACTACGAGATCTACAGCACCGCCAACCCCGCCGACGTGCGGGGCCACGCCGAGCACACGATCATCGCCCGGACCGACGACGGCGGTGCCGTGATGGTGATCGGTCACACCCACGCCGAGTCGCTGACGGTCCTGCGGGAGACGGAGCCCGGAACCTTCGAGGTCGGCCCCGAGGGCGCCCCCTACCCCATGAAGGTCGTCGTGTCCGTGCCGGCCGCCGGTCGCATCCACCACGCCTGGTGGTACGGGCGGACCGGCGGCGAGGCCGTCGAGCGCGACGTGGCGGAGCTCACGCTCGTCCCCTGAAGCGATCCGCCTCCTCGTCGGGAGGGTCGGCCCGATCGTGGTCAGGTCGCCGCCGGCGGGACCGGCGCCAGCCAGACCACGCCGAGCGGCGGAAGGGTGACCACGGCGGAGTGGTCGAAGCCCTGCCAGGCCATGGGCTCGGCGTCGAGGCGGGGGCCGATCTCGGTGCCGCTGCCGGCGAAGTCGACGGCGTCGGTGTTGAGCACCACCTCCCAGGTCCCCCCGCTCGGGAGGCCCACGCGGTAGCCGTGGCGGGGGACGGGGGTGAAGTTGGCGATGCACGCCACCGGCCGGGCTCCGGCACCCTCCTCCCCCACCGGGAGGCGTAGGAAGGACAGGCACGACTGGTCGGTGTCATCGACGTCGATCCAGCGGAAGCCCTCGCCCACGAAGTCACCGGTCCACAGCGACGGCTCCGCCGCCTGGACGCGGTTGAGGGCGACGACCAGGTCCCGCACCCCCCGGTGCCACTCGGCGTCGAGCAGGTGCCAGGAGACCGAGCGGGACTCGGACCACTCCCGGTCCTCGGCCACCTCGCCGCCCATGAACAGCAGCTGGCGGCCGGGATGGGCCCACATCCAGGCGTAGAGGGCCCGCAGGTTGGCGAGCTGCTGCCAACGGTCGCCCGGCATCTTGTTGAGCAGAGAGCCCTTGCCGTGCACCACCTCGTCGTGCGAGAGCGGCAGCACGAAGTGCTCGCTGAATGCGTAGAGGAGGCCGAAGGTGAGCTCGCGCTGGTGGAAGCGGCGGTAGAGCGGGTCGCGGGCGACGTAGCCGAGGGTGTCGTGCATCCAGCCCATGTTCCACTTGTGGGTGAAGCCGAGCCCGCCGCCGTCGACCGGCCACGTGACCCCCGGCCACGCCGTCGACTCCTCGGCGATGGTGACCACGCCCCCGTGCTCGGCGTGCACGACGGTGTTGAGCTCCTGGAGGAACGAGACGGCGTCGAGGTTCTCCCGACCCCCGAAGGCGTTGGCCACCCACTGTCCTGGCCCGCGGGAGTAGTCGAGGTAGAGCATCGAGGCGACGGCGTCGACCCGGAGGCCGTCGACGTGCAGCTCGCCGAGCCAGTAGAGGGCCGACGCCATGAGGAAGTTGCGCACCTCGGGCCGGCCGAAGTTGAACACCAACGTGCCCCAGTCGGGGTGCTCGCCCTGGCGGGCGTCGGCGTGCTCGTAGAGCGCCGTGCCGTCGAAGCGGGCCAGGGCCCAGTCGTCCTTCGGGAAGTGGGCCGGAACCCAGTCGACGATCACGCCGATGCCCCTCTTATGGAAGGCGTCGACCAGGTGGCGGAAGTCGTCGGGCGAGCCGTGACGGGACGTCGGGGCGAAGTAGGAGGTGACCTGGTAGCCCCAGGACGGGGTGTAGGGGTGCTCGCTGACCGGGAGGAGCTCGACGTGGGTGAAGCCGAGATCGGCCACGTAGTCGACGAGCACGTCGGCCAGCTCGAGGTAGGTGAGGGGACGGTCGCCATCCTCGGGAACGGTGCGCCACGACCCGAGGTGCACCTCGTAGGTCGACATGCGCCCGTCGAGCGGGGACCTGGTGGAACGGGCCTCGAGCCAGGCGGTGTCACCCCACGCGTAGCTCGAGGTCGTGATCACCGAGGCCGTGCCCGGGGCCGTCTCGGCCAGCTCGGCGCACGGATCGGCCTTGAGGCGCAGCTGACGCTGAGGGGTGACGATCTCGTACTTGTAGCGGGCCCCTGGACCCACGCCCGGGAGGAACAGCTCCCAGACACCGCTTTCGCCCATGGAGCGCATGGGGTTGACCCGGCCGTCCCAGGCGTTGAAGTCGCCCACCACCCGGACCGCCCGGGCGTTCGGGGCCCAGACCGCGAACGACGTGCCCGTCACGCCGTCGTGCTCCCTCACCCGAGAGCCCAGCACCTCCCATAGGCGGCGGTGCCGGCCCTCGCCGACGAGGTGGAGGTCGAGCTCCCCGATGGTGGGCAGGAAGCGGTAGGGGTCCTCCATCTCGACCACCCGACCGTCGCCCTCGGTGATCCGGAGGTGATAGCCGGGCGTGGACGCCGGCAGGGCCGCCTCGTAGAGCCCGACCGGGTCGACGAGCTCCATGGCGCGGCGTTCGATCCCACTGACGAGCTCGACCGAGCGGGCGCCCGGCCGGAGCACGGTGACCGTCTCGCCGTGGCGCCCCAGCACCGCGTGGGGATCGGCCAGCTCGGCGACCCGCTGCTGGGTCAGGCGGTCCGTCACGCCTCTGCCTCCGGTCGTGGCGCCGTCTCCGTCAGGAGCCGGCGGATGGCGGCCAAGGGGATGTTGACCCAGTCCGGCCGATGGGCGAGCTCGTAGCCCACCTCGTAGACCGCCTTGTCGAGCAGGAAGGCGTCGAGGACGACCCGGCGGTCCTCGACCGCGGCGGGAAGGAGCTCTCCGATGCCGCCCGTCTCGAGGTAGCCGTCGAGGAAGGCGGAGGCGGTGCGCTCCTCCCAGGCCGCGGCCGCCATCCGGGCGGCGGGCTCGTCGCCGTAGCCGAAGTCGCGCAGTGCCACCTCGCCCGCGTAGTGGAACGAACGGAGCATGCCGGCGACGTCCCGCAGCGGTGAGGACGGGCGGGTGCGCTCGTGCAGGGGCCGAGCTGGCTCGCCCTCGAAGTCGAGCACGTACCAACCGCTGTCGGTGCGGAGCACCTGCCCGAGGTGGTAGTCGCCGTGGATCCGCAGAGCCGGCCCCACGTCGGCCCGGCTGGCCCGCAGGCCTTCGAAGCGCCCGCGGATCTCCTCGACGTCGGCGCCCTCGATCGGGACCCGGCCCAGGTTGGCCAGCATCTCGTCCGACCAGCGCTCCCGCTCGCCCGCCTCGGCCCCGAAGGCGGCCGCCAGGGCCAGGTGGAGCTCGGCGGTGACCGTTCCGAGGCGGTGGGCGTCGGGCGCGAAGTCGCCGCCGGCGCCGGCCGGATCGCCCCCGACGTCGAACAGGTCGTGCAGCGACGTGAGCGCCATGTGGAAGCCGTCGACGCCACCCACGAGGTACTCGTGCACCACGGCGAGGTCGGCGCCGTCCTCGTGCCAACGCCCCACCTGGGCCGGGACGGAGGGAAAGCCGGCTCGGCCCAGTGCTCCTCCCACCTCCACGTCCGGGTTGGGTCCGTCCGACAGGCGGCGGAAGACCTTCATGATCAGGCGCTCGTCGAAGACGACGCAGGTGTTGGACTGGTCGGCGTTGAGATGTCTGGCCCGCGCCACGCGGGCATCGCCGGCGGCCTGTTCGAGCAGGGTCAGCGCCAGCTCCGGGTCGATCGTGGCGTCGTAGGCGAGGGCGTGCCCGAGCGGCGTGGCGATCTCGCCGATGACGGATTCGGGCTTGCCCTCGACGACGCCGGCGGCGTGGGCAGGCGAGCGCATGCCCACCACCACCTGCCAGCGGGCGTCACCCACGGACACGACGGCCCGGACGAGCAGCGGCCATTCGTCCCGGAGGATCGACAGGGATCCGAGTGTGACCTCGACCGGCAGGTCGGCGGGTCCCGAGGCGAACCAGCGTTGTCGGGGCAGATGCACTCCCAACAACCGCGCCAGCTCCGTCTCGTCGATCAACTCGTGGCCGCCCTGCTCCCAGATCCGGTCCCTACCCTCGCACCCCGTCCGTCACGCCGGGTCCGGTCGTCGCCGCTGGCCGCGCTCACAGGCTGCTCTCCGGCGGGGGCTCGGTCTGCAGCTCGAACCAGAAGAACCCGTACGGGGCCAGGGTGACGAAGTAGGGGAGCTCGCCGATCGGGGGGAAGGGCACCCGGCCCAACAGCTCGTGGGGCGTGTAGCCCTCGAACTCGCCGAGGAAGAGCTCGCACGGCTGAGCGAATCGGGAGAGGTTGAAGACGGCAAGGATCGTGTCCGGCAGGCCGTCCGGGCCGGTGCAGGTGCGCACGAAGGCCAGGATCGACGGGTTCCCGGCGGGCAGCACCTGGAAGTCGCCCACGCCGAAGACCGGGTGCTGACGGCGGACCTCGAGCATGCGATGGGTCCACTGCAGGAACGACGACGGGTTGCGGAGCTGGGCCTCGACGTTGACGGCCTGGAAGCCGTAGACGGGATCGAGCACGGCCGGCAGGTAGAGCTGGGCGAAGTCGGCCTTCGAGAACCCGCCGTTGCGGTCGGGCGTCCACTGCATCGGCGTCCGGACCCCGTCGCGGTCGCCCAGATAGATGTTGTCTCCCATACCTATCTCGTCGCCGTAGTACATCACCGGCGAGCCCGGCAGGGCGAAGAGCATGCTGTGGAACAGCTCCGCCACCCGTCGGTCGTTGTCGAGCAACGGGAACAGCCGTCGCCGGATGCCGAGGTTCAGCTTCATCCTCGGGTACTTGGCGTACTCGGCCCACATGTAGTCGCGGTCGTCGTCGGTGACCATCTCGAGGGTGAGCTCGTCGTGGTTCCGCAGGAAGATGCCCCACTGGCAGCCGTCGGGGATGGGCGGCGTCTGGGCGAGGATCTCGGTGATCGGGTAGCGCTGCTCCCGGCGCAGCGCCATGTACATGCGCGGCATCACGGGGAAGTGGAAGCACATGTGGAACTCGTCCCCGTCGCCGTAGTAATCGACGACGTCGGCCGGCCACTGGTTGGCCTCGGCCAGGAGCACCGTGCCCGGGTACTCGGCGTCGACCACCTTGCGGAGCTGCTTGAGGTAGGCGTGCGTCTCCGGGAGGTTCTCGCCGTTGGTGCCGTCGCGCTCGAAGAGGTAGGGCACGGCGTCGAGCCGGAAGCCGTCCAGCCCGAGATCGAGCCAGAACCGCATCACGTCGAGCATGGCGTCCTGCACGTCGGGGTTGTCGAAGTTGAGGTCCGGCTGGTGGGAGAAGAACCGGTGCCAGTAGTACTGGCCCCGGACCGGATCCCAGCTCCAGTTCGACGGCTCGGTGTCGAGGAAGATCACGCGCGCCTCGGGCCAGCCCGTGTTGTCGTCGCTCCAGACATACCAGTCGGCCTTGGGGTTGGTGCGGTCCAGCCGCGACTCCTGGAACCAGGGGTGCTGGTCGCTGGTGTGGTTCACGACCAGGTCGGCGATCACGCGGATCCCCCGCCGGTGGGCCTCCTGCAGGAAGTTCGCGGCGTCGCCGAGGGTGCCGTATTCGGGGAGGATGCTGAAGAAGTCGCTGACGTCGTAGCCGCCGTCACGCAGGGGCGACTCGTAGAACGGCAGCAGCCAGAGGCAGTCGACGCCGAGCCATTGGAGGTAGTCGAGCTTCTCCGTGAGTCCGACGAAGTCGCCGAAGCCGTCGCCGTCGGCATCGGCGAACGCCCGTACCGACACCTCGTAGAAGACGGCCTTGCGGTACCACTGCGGATCGGGGTCGACGGCGGTGCCGGGCAGGCGGAGGTTGCTGGTCCCCGGCACGGGCCGGAGGCGGGCGTCGCCGTCGTGGAGGCTCACGGCCGCACCACCAGCACGTGGCCCGGGGCCACCGCCGGGTCGAGACGGACGTAGGGGTTGGCTCCCGTCCAGCTGTAGACCGCCCCGGTGAGCTCGTCGACCACGTCGAAGGTGGCGCCGGGAAGGATCCCGAGCGCGTCGAGGTGCAGACCGAGGGTGTCCTCGCGGACCTCGTCGGGGTTCAGGTTGACCACGCACAGCACGACGTCGTCCCCGTCGTAGCTGCGGCGTGAGTACACGAGGACATCTTCGTTGCCGTTGTCGTGGAAGGTGAGCCCCCGCAGGCGGTGGAGGGCCGGATGGTCACGGCGAATCCGGTTGAGCCGGCCCAGGAGCTCGCCGAGGGGTGCGTCGGTGCCCCAGGTCCGGACCTTCGTCTCGTACTTCTCGGAGTGGGCGTACTCCTCGTTGTCGGGGGATGCCGGCTCGTTCTCCCCGTGCTCGAAGCCGCGGTACACACCCCAGGAGGGCATCATCGTGGCGGCCAGGAGGGCGCGGAGGCGGAAGGCGGCCAGGGAGCCGTACCGGAGGGGCCCGGACAGGATGTCGGGGGTGTTGGGCCAGAAGTTGGGCCGCATGTAGTCGGCCGTCGGGCCCGACGTGAGCTCGACGCCGTACTCGCGGAGCTCCCAGCGGGCGGTCCGCCAGGTGAAGTACGTGTAGCTCTGGGTGAAGCCCACCTCGGCCAGCTTGGCCATCACCTTCGGGCGGGTGAAGGCCTCGGCCAGGAACACGATGTCGGGATCGGTGCGCTGGACCGTCTCGATCAGCCACGCCCAGAAGGCGAACGGCTTGGTGTGAGGGTTGTCGACCCGGAAGATCCGCACCCCCTGGTCGATCCAGTAGTCGATGATCGACCGGCACGCCTGCCACAGGGCCAGGCGGTCGCCGTCGTCGGCCGGCCAGAAGTTGATCGGGTAGATGTCCTCGTAGCGCTTGGGTGGGTTCTCGGCGTACTTGATCGATCCGTCCGGACGGTGATGGAACCACTCGGGGTGCTGGGTGACCCAGGGATGGTCGGGCGAGCACTGCAGGGCGTAGTCGAGGGCCACCTCCATGCCGTGCTCCTGGGCCCCCTGGACCAACCCCTTGAAGTCGTCGAGCGTGCCCAGATCGGGGCTGATGGCGGTGTGCCCGCCTTCGGGTCCGCCGATCGCCCACGGGCTGCCGACGTCCCCGGCGCCGGCCACCAGCGAGTTCCCCGGGCCCTTCCGGTTGGTCCGACCCACGGGGTGGATGGGCGGCAGGTAGAGGACGTCGAAACCCATGGCCTGGATGTCGGGGAGGTGGCGGGCGACCCCGGCGAAGCCACCCTCCGATCGGGGGAAGACCTCGTACCAGGAGGAGAACAGTGCCCGCGGGCGGTCGACCCAGATGGCACCGACGTGGCCCTCCGTGATGTCGTCGGGCAGCGCCACCCCGTCGAGGGCGGCGGCGACGGCATCGTCGAGGGCGGCGTTGAGGCGGGTGTCGAGCGACGTGTCGGCATCGTCCAAGGCGTCGGCGGCGTCGGTGATCCGGGCCCGCCGGGCGGCCGGGGCGTGCACGGCCAGACGGCGCAGCAGGAGCACCCCCTCGTCGAGCTCCGTGGCGATCTCGGCACCGACCCCGGCCTTGGCCTCGACATCGCGGCGCCAGGTGGCGTAGCGGTCGATCCAGGCCTCGACCACGAGGTCGTGGCGGCCGAGCCCCTCGAGGTGCACGCCGCCGGCGGACCATCGGTCGTTGCCGAGGTCGTCCATGGCCCAGCTCGACCAGACCCCGTCGGGGGGACGGGTCCGCACCCGGGCCGCCAGCAGCACGTGCCCGTCGGTCAGGACGTCGGCCGAGACGTCGAAGAGCTCGTGCTCGGCCACCTTGGCGGGGTTGCGGCCGCCGGGCGTGCGAGGGCGGACGTCGTCGACCACGATGCGACCCAGCACGACCCAACCCTTCCAGAACCTGGGGGCCCCGGAAACGACCCCGGGCCTTCTCGGGAGGTATCGACCGTCGAGTCGCCCGGGTGGAGGCAGTTCCTGCGGTCAGCCGATCGTGATCTTCGGCGTGAGGCCCGGCGCCAGCCCGGCCCCTCCGCCCGACTCGAGCGTCTTCGTCAGCCCCTGGATTGCCTGGGCGAGGCCGGCGAGGTCGCCGGGCTTGATCGCATCGAAGCTCGAGACGACGCCGTCGAGGACCGTGCGGACGGGGCTGACATACCACTTGCCGTCGACCTTCACGACCCGGATGCCCACGTCGGCGGTCGCGCCCGCCCCCAGCTGCCCCAGACCGGGCAGACCGGCCACGCCGAGGTTCCCCAGCAGCGCCGACGGATCGTTGCCGCAGGTCTTCTGCGGTGCACCCCCGGCCGTCTGCTCGGTGATGCAGCCGTCGGCCAGGGTCACCGTGGTGTCCCCCGAGACCGCCGTCCCGGCCAGCTTGTCGATCGTGACCGTGGCCACGTCACCATCGGTCTTGCTGCTGAGGTCGAGGGTCGTCACGGTGACCTTCGGCTTGTCGGCATCAGCCGCCAGGGCGGCCTCGGCCTTGGGGAGGAACAGCCCGGCGTACTCCTGCAGGGCGCCCATCTCGCCGGGCGGGAGGAGCCCGAGGACCCCGCGCAGGTCGAGCTTGGCGCCGTCCTGGACGAGCTGGCGGACCGCGTCCTCGGGCGTGGCCGCCCCGACGGGGGTGACCCGCTGGCCGAGGGCGTCGAGCGACACCCCGGCAGCGGTCCGGGCCTGCTCGGCCAGGGTGTAGCCGATCGAGACGTACCAGTGGCCGTCCTGCTTGACCGTGACGAGGCCGGCGTCGGACGCGGACGCCAGGTTCGTCGACCCGGAGCTGGGAGCGGACGCTGCCGCCATCGGGCCGAGCATGCCGGTGAGG
>DASXLH010000253.1:0-8116 GCA_036496335.1 Acidimicrobiales bacterium | reverse complement strand
GTAGGGATCGGGATCGACCCCTGTGCAGTCGGATGCGTCATTCGGAGGGTGGCAGCCGAGGAGTCGGCGGGTACCGAGCGGCTGGTGAAGGCCAACGGTGGTGGACCAGGTCTGAGCGTCGGCGGGGCAGGCTGTGCCGTGTCGGGGCAGCCACATCCGAGCCTCGATGACGACCGTCGACTCGCTCTCGCGGATCGTCCAGCCCTTCCACCGGCCGCAACTCCCACCGGCGGTGGCCACCGCGAGGGTGACCGTTCCTGGCGGTGAGGTCAGGTGCCAGGGCACCCGGTGGACACCCTGGCCCCGGTAGTAGTCGTGCCGACACCATCCGGCGAGGCCAACGATGACCAGGACGCCCAGTGCGACGACCAGGACGATCCTGCGGCCGGACCACATCGGTCACATCGTGGCAGTTGCTGACTAGGGCTGGCCGTCGATCCACTTGACGATGGCGTTGTTGGCGAGGGGGATGAGCCGGTCGGACTGGTCCCAAGCCCACGTGGAGGTGAAGCCGGCGTAATCGCCGGGGTCGCTGTCGCGGTAGCCGGCGATGAGCCACTGGGAGCTGCTGACGTCGATGGGGTTAGCGGTGTAGCCGTCGGGCGGCTCGAAGCTGCGCACTCCTGCCGGCACCGGGGTGGTCCTGTCCAGAGGGGCGGCCAGGAGCGTGCCGTCAGGCAGCCAGCGCAGGTAGTGGAAGAGCTCTTCGTTGCCTCCCAATGGGTGTTGGGCCCGAGCGGGGTCCGGCACGGCTCGGGTGGTGACGTCCCAGTCGGGGGGTCCGTCGTCGACGCTGATGGTCAGCCGGGTCGAGGTGGAATCGATCGAGATCGGGAAGAGCCCAGCGTCGTGCCCCTTGGCCGGAGCCGGTGACGGGGCCGTCCAGCGGACCTCGGTGCCGTCGACCAGGTTGTGCCACACATAGGAGTCGTGCCGGTAACGGCACGGCAGGTCGGGATCGCCGACGGGCGGTGGCTTCTCCCCTCGGGCCGTCGGGCCGTCGACGGCGTAGACGAGCCAGCGCCCGTCGGGGCTGATTACCGGATCGGCCCCGGCCGCCACCCGTTCGACCTGGCCTCCGGCCACCGGGATCCGGACGATCTCGCCGACGCAGGAGCCGTCGGGGTCGGTGGCGACGTAGACGTACCGAGCGGCAGGATCGACCGCGACGCCGGCTATCTCCGGATGCGCACTGAAGGGTGCAGCCCGGTAGATCTCCCTGGCCTCGCCGGTGGCCGTGGTCACCACCGACACCACGCCGTCGCGGCCGTAGGCGACGTAACGCCCGGGCAGGCTGGGCTCCTTCGAGCCCCGCAGGACGACCGCTCCCGACGTCGGGGCCGGGGCGTCGGCCGGGTTGGACGGTCCATCCACGTTCGGCTTCTCCGTCGCCACGTCCACCGAGGGCCGCGACGCCGGAGCCAGCAGCTCCGTGGCGCCGATCCCGCCTCCGAGGGCCGCGGCCGCGGCCACCATCAGCACGCCGATGCGCCGCCACCAGGGACGACGTCGGCGGCGCTGGATCGCCTCCCAGGCCCGGGAGTCAGCCCGGACGTCCGGATCGAGCGCTTCGAATGCCTGGACCAGACGATCCTCGATGGTCATCGGTCGTCCTCCAGCCGGCTCGCCATGGCCGCCAACCCTCGTGAGGTGTGGGTCTTGACCGACCCGGGCGAGATCCCCAGCGCGGCGGCGACCTCGGCCTCGCTCAGGCCCGGCAGGTACCGCAGGGTCAGGCACTCCCGCTGACGGGGGGCGATGGCCCGCAGCCCCTCCAGCACCGCGTCGCGCTCGGCCCGGTCGGTCGAGCCGTCATCCGTCGAGACGGGCGCTCCCCACGCCCGCCGCAGGCCCAGGCGCCGGCGACGATGATGCGACCGGGCGAGGTTCACCACCGTGGTTCGGAGATACCCGGCCGCCCGGGCCGGGTCGTCCAGTCCGTCGAGCTTGGCCCAGACCCGGGCGAACGCTTCCTGCACCAGTTCCTCGGCGATCGATCGGTCCCCGGTCAGCACGTGGGCCAGGCGCACCATCGGGGCGTACTCCTGCGCGAACAGCTGCGCGATCGGCTCCGGCCCCATCCCCCCTTCCACGCACGAGCCCCTTAATCCGTTGACACGTCGGCGGCGGGAACGTACGGCACCAACGGCGCCGGCGTACCGTCCAACGGATGAAGGGATCCGCATTCCGGACCGGCCTCACCGGCCTCGCCACGGCGCTGGCGCTCGCCGGCTGCGGTTTCGCAGGCCGCGTCGGCGGTGTCTGGTGAGTCGGCCGGCAAGGCAGCGGAGTCAGCCATGAGCGGGACGTCTGCCGTCGTCACGACCGACCACCGCCTATCGACTCCGCCCCTGGATTCCCAGAGCTGCCCGGTCGACCAGCCGCTCGCCTTCGGTGCTGATCCCGCGGCCGAGGCGGCCGATGCCGTTCGAGGTTCGGTGCAAGCCGATCACCCGAGCGCGCAGATCGGCCTCTCCTATGGCGCGCAGCAACCCGCTCCCGCGGGGCATGACTACGCCGGCATCCCCTTCCAGCAGTGCGGTTTCGTCATCGGGGCCCGCACCTGGGTCGTGGAGGTGCACCTCCCAGACCTCGAGCCGAGCGAGAGCTTGTCGAACGTCCAGTACTTCGTCAGCCGCTTCCGCGACGGCTGGCGGGTCTGGGGTTCGTACTGAGCGAGTACCACGCGCACCGACTGGCCCGGTGGGGCGATCATCTGGGGGTGGGCATCCGGGGCGTGCTGTTCGACTTCGGCCTGACCCTGGCCTACCCGCCGTCCTTCGACGAGCTGGTCGGTCGGGCCGGACGGGCCTTGGGCAGGGACCTCGGCGACATCCAGGCCTTCATCGATGCCGTCAACGGGGTGGTGGACGATCCCGACGTCCTTGCCGCCGAACGGCGGCGGGACCACTCCGTCGAAGAACATCGCGCCGCCGACATGGCCTACGCCGTCGCCGCTCACGCCGACCTCGACCTGATGGCGGGCTTCCACCAGCTCTACCTGGAGCCCGACACTTACGCGCTCTACGCCGATGTGGCCGGCATCCTCGGCGAGCTGCGGGCGCGTGGCCAGCGGATCGGGTTGCTGAGCAACTGCGGCTGGGACCTGCGGCGGAACCTCCACCACCTCGGCATCGACCAGTCCTTCGACGCAGTCGTGCTCTCCTGCCAGGAAGGCATGGTCAAACCCGACCCTGCGCTGTTCGAGCTCGCCTGCGACCGGCTCGGCACCGTCGCGGCCGAGACGTTGATGGTCGGCGACTCGCCATCGACGGACGGACGGGCGGTCGAGGCCGGGCTCGAGGCGCTCGTCCTGCCCTTGCCCCACGGGCCTGTTCGTGGCCTCGAGGTCGTCCTCGACCGGCTCGCCTGACGGACCGCGCCCCTCCGAGTGCCCCGTCGGCGATGGCTGTCGGACGTACGTTTCTGTTGGTGAGCGGCGAGGGAGCAGCCTGGGCTCCTGCGCTGCTGGATCGGGTGCTGTCGGCGTCGGAGGCGGCTTCCCTGCGCGGCTTGCTGACCCCATCCGCGCCAGCCGACGCGATCGCCCTCGCCCTTCGTCCCATCCACGCCTCGCCCACGGTCGATGTCATTTGGATCGCCGTCAACGGACACCGGGTGGACGCCACGGTCGTCACCGCTGGCGGTCAGGAGTGGCGGGTGGTCTTCGGGGCCGAGGACCGCGCCCACGTCTCCTGGCTGGCGGTGTTCCGTCGCCGCCCCTATCTGGCCGAACCAGGCGGGAGGGCGGTCGTCGTCAACGGCCCTTCCGGCGCCGGCAAGTCCAAGCTGATGGAAGCCCTCGCCCTCCGTTCAGAGGAGGCCTGGGTCGTCTTCGACGAGCCGACGTACGGGAGCGTGGCGCAGGAGCTCCTGATCTGGCGGGAGGACGCCGAGGCGCTGCACCGCGGCTTCCTCGCCGGGATGGCGGCCCTGGCCGAGGCCGGGAACCGGGTCATCACCTCGGCCGCGGGCCACCCGCAGACGTGGTTCCGCGACGCGTTCGCCGGGACATCGACCCTCTACGTCGGGCTCGACTGCCCGCTCCCGGTGCTGCTGGAGCGCGAGGTCGGACGAGAGGGTCGGTGGGGCGGGCTGGCCGAGGGTTCGCTGAACGTCCACGACGGCTGGGACTACGACCTCCGCCTCGACAGCGGAGACCTCTCGCCTCAGGCGCTGGCCGAACGGGTCGAGGACGCCATCAGGCGCCAGGCGCCCGGTAGGAAGGCGTCTTCGACACGGCCGCATCCAGGTCCTCGGGCGTCATGAGCGGCACGAGGTTGAGGCTGACCGAGCTGGTGGCGTTGATCATCAACGACCACGCCGTGGCGCTGGCGTCATCGGGAAAGGTGACGACCCCGTACACGTCCGTGTCCCCGAAGGCGTAGTAGAAGCATTCCATCGACCCGCCGACCGATTCGACGGACGACTGAACGGCGGCACGACGCTTCGTCCCGCCTTCGGACATCAGGCCCTTGACGCCGGCTCCGATGTAGTTGGCCCGCACCAGAAAGGTTGCCATGGTCGTCCCCCCATCCCATGGATCCGAAGCGGACCCGACGCGTTCGTAGCACGTGCCCAGGCGGCGGGCCATGGCCTGACCGAGCACCGTTCCGGGAGTGAACTCGGCACCTGGGAGGGGTCGGAACCACTCCCAGAACGAGGGCGTGGAACCGCCGCCGACGGGAAGCCTCGGTCGCTTGTGGCCGCCGACGGCGCGGGCCCACACTGACGCATCCGGCGGTGGGGCCGGGACCCAGGGGGGTGGGCCGTGGCAGACATCCAGGGCGGTGACATCGCATCGTTCCGGGCGGCGTTCGGCGGGCATGTGCTGAGCGCCGATGACGACGGCTATGACGAGCTGCGGGCCGCCTGCGTGTGGAACGGCGACATCGACCGGCGGCCGTGGATCATCGCCAGTTGCACCTCCGCTGCCGACGTCGCCACCACCATCGGCTTCGCCCGCAGCTCGGGCCGAGAGCTGTCGGTCCGCGGTGGGGGCCACAACTTCTCGGGCTCCTGCATCGCCGACGATGCCGTCATGATCGACCTCGGCCCCATGCAGGAGATCCACGTCGACGCCGGCGCCAAACGGGCCACCTGCGGGGGCGGCACCCGGTGGGCGCAGCTCGACGCCGCCACCCAGGAGCACGGGCTGGCGACGCCGGGCGGGTTCATCAGCCACACCGGCGTCGCCGGGCTCACCCTGGGCGGCGGCATGGGGTGGCTCAGCCGCAAGGCCGGGCTGAGCTCGGACAACGTCGTGTCGGTGGAGATCGTCACCGCCGACGGCACGATCCGCCGTGCCTCCGCGAGTGAGAACGAGGACCTGTTCTGGGCGGTCCGGGGTGGTGGCGGGAACTTCGGGGTCGTCACCGAGTTCGAGTTCCAGCTCCACGAGGTCGGCCCCATGGTGCAGTTGGCCTTGACGTTCTGGTCGTTGGGGGACGGACCAGCCGCGCTGCGGGCGGCGCGAGACCTCATTCCGACGCTGCCCGACGACGTCTCCGTCTTCCTGGCTGCCCTCAACGCCCCGCCGGCGCCCTTCGTCCCCGAGGAGCACCACTTCGCCCCCACCTACGCCGTGCTCCTCCTTGCCCACGGCGCCGTCGAGCCGCAGGCCGAGGCCGCCGCCACGCTCCGGGGGCAGCTGCCCCCGCTGTTCAGCTTCGACACGCCCATTCCCTTCGCGGCCCTCCAGCAGCTCTTCGACGAGAGCGCGCCATGGGGGATCCACGGCTACGAGAAGGCCGTCTACCTCCGTGAGCTCACCGACGCCGCCATCGACGTGATCGCCGCCCACGTGCCCCACAAGGCGTCGCCGTTGAGCTTCATGCCGGTCTTCGTGCTCGGCGGTGCCTACGCCCGTGGCGGCGAGGACGACACCGCCTTCGGTGGAAGCCGGGACACCCTCTATGCGCTGAACATCGCCGCCGTCGCGCCCGACGCCGAGCTGCTCGACCACGACCGGGCCTGGGCCCGAGCGTTCTGGGCCGACCTGGTCCCTCACGCCGAAGGGGTCGGCAGCTACGTCAACTTCATGGCCGAGTTCGAGCAGGACCGGGTGGTGGCCGCCTACGGGAGGGCCAAGTACGACCGCCTGGCCCGCATCAAGGCGATCTACGACCCCGACAACGTCTTCCACATCAACGCCAACATCCAGCCGGCGCCGGCCTAGCGGGCCAGTCGGGCGCGCCCCGCCGTGGCGGGAGTGACGAGCCAGGGAGCCAGACGCCGGGAATGCTCGGCGACGGCGTCGGGATCGCGGTCATCCTGCGATGTGCCCGTCCGGATGGTGACCGCCGACGAGCTGGACCGTCTCCGGGAGATACGCCTACGGGCGCTGGCCGACGCGCCGGGTGCCTTCGGCGGCCGGTACGAGGATGAGGCGCCCCGGGCCGCGGCGACCTGGCTGTCCTGGGTGACCAAGGGGGGATCCTTCGTGGTGGAGGACGAGCAAGGTTGGCACGGGCTCGTAGCCGTTTTCCTCGACCCGGTCGATGCGTCGGTGTGCGAGCTCATCTCGATGTGGGTCGACCCGTCGCACCGGGGACAGGGCTGGGCCCGCCAGCTCCTGGCGGCCGGCATCGTCTGGGCCCGGGGGCAGCAGGCCGGGTCTGTCCGCCTCGGCGTGGTCGAGGGGAACGCCGAGGCTCGGCGCCTCTACGAGCGCGTCGGCTTCGTTCCCACCGGGGTGACCGAGCCGCTCCGTTCAGACCCGGCCAAGTTGATCCTCTTTCTGTCGCTGCCACTCGGCATCTGAGCTCAGCGATGCCCGGAAAGGGCCGCCACCAGCTCACGTCGGCTCCCGATGCCGAAGCGCTCGAAGACGGCGCCGAGGTGCTCCTGGAGGGTGTGGGTGGAGATGTGGAGCTCGTGGACGATGCGATGCGTCGACCAGCCCTGCAGGACCAGGGCGGCGACCCGCTGCTGGGCCGGGGTCAGCCCGTGGGCGGCCAGCAGGAGCGAGCTGAGCTCGATCTGGTTGGCGGGCTCGATGATGACGGCGATCTGGGGTCCGGACGAACCTTGCAGGATCGAGGTGCGGACCGTGAGCCAGGCGCCCTTTGTCGTCTGCAGTCGGGTAGCGGCCGGTGCCGCCGACGGTTGGGCGTCGATCGCCAGCCGGGCGGCGGCGGCGAGGATCGACACGGGGAGCACCGGATGTCGGCTCGACCCTTCGGGTCGAAGGTCGTGCAGCCAGACGTCGGCCTGCTCGTTGATGGAGAGGACCGTGAGGTCGGTGTCGAGGACGACCACGCCCGGCCCACCGGGTTCGAGAGCCTGCGACGGGGGTCCGACGGTGAGGCTGCGGCGCAACCCCTCGCCCAGGGACGGGCCCAACTGGCGGACCAGGTCGATCTCGTCGTCCCCGAACCCGGTCGGTCCGTCCTCGCGGTGCAGGCAGAGGACGCCCCAGCACTGTCCACCGGCCACGAGCGCCACCCGGAGCTCGTCCCCGAGGCCGAGGGGCCGCAGCACGTCCCGGTAGCGGGGGCTGGTGATCCGATCGCCACGGGTGGCCCGGTCGAGCGTGCCGAGCTTGTCGGTGGCATCGGCCAGGTCGGCGAACTTGTTCACGTCCGGCTGGCCGAACTCGTTGTCGAGGAACCGTGGCGTCGCCGCCCCCAGCGGATCGTCCGCCATCGCCGAGGTGAAGAGCAGGGTGACGGGATCGACGGTGGCGTAGAAGGCGGCATCGATCGGTACCAGCTGACGCAACCGGCGCAGGGTCTCGGCCCGGAACTCGGCGGCGTCGAGGCCGGAGGTCGACGCCACTACGCCAGCGACCTGGCGCCCCCCGCCCTCACCCACGAACCATAGGCACCGGGGGCGGCGGGTGGCCGTGGTTCCACGATCCGCGCCGGCCCGCCCATCAGGCCGGTGGTACGAGTCCCAGCTGGCGCAGGAACCCGAGGTCGTCGAGGCGTCCCCAGCGCTCCACGATGCGCCCGTCGTCGAGGCGGAAGATGTTGATCCCGGGCAGGGTCACGACCTCGCCGGTGGGCGCTGCGCCCATCAGCTCGCCCCGGTGGGTGCCCGATGCGGTGAACAGCTCCACCACGATGTCGCCCTCGCCGACCAGCAGGTGCTGGTCGCTGTGCCAATCGGGGAA
>DASXLH010000252.1:0-4651 GCA_036496335.1 Acidimicrobiales bacterium | reverse complement strand
CAACCGAGCGCCGCACACCCGTCGGCCACCGGGGCGACCCCCTCTTCGCCGTCTGGGCCCGTACCCCACCCGGCCATTGACCCGAACTCGGTGCCCGAGGCGCCAGGATCAGGCGTGTCACGCACCCGGTTCAGGGTCGGGGCCCGGCCCGGCAGGGGGCGGGGAGGCCCTGCTCCGTAGACTCGCACCATGTCGTTTCCCCGGGTCGTTGCCGTCGCGCCCGGGAGTCCGGCGGCGGACGCTGGCCTCGAGCCCGACGACGAGGTGCTGGCCATCGATGGGCAGGTGCCCCGGGACGTGCTCGAGTGGCGGTTGCTGGTGGACGAAGCCGATCCCGAGCTCGACCTGCGCCGAGGTGGCCTGGAGCTCACCGTCACGGTGGCGAAGCGGGCCGGCGAGGCTCTCGGGGCCGAGGTCCACTCGTCGGTGTTCGACCGGGTTCAGACCTGCGACAACCACTGCGCCTTCTGCTTCATCCACCAGCTGCCGAAGGGGATGCGGCGGCCGCTCTACCTGAAGGACGACGACTACCGGCTCTCGTTCCTTTACGGGAACTTCACCACCCTGACCCGTTTCACCGAAGCCGACCTCGAACGGGTGTTGCTCGAGGGCCTCTCCCCGCTGCACGTCAGCATCCACACCACCGACCCGGACCTCCGGGCCGAGATGCTGCGCAACCGCCGGGGCGCCACCAGCCTGCGCTGGTTGCGGGCCCTGCTCGACCACGGGGTCAGCGTCCACGGCCAGGTGGTGGTGTGCCCCGGTGTGAACGACGGCGAGGTGCTGGAGTCGACCCTCGTCGGCGTGGTCGACGAGTACCCCGAGCTGGCCTCCCTGTGCGTCGTGCCGCTGGGGGTGAGCGCCCACAACGCCGAGCCGACCATGCGTCCCCACACCAAGGCCGAGGCCGAGGCCACGGTCGACACGGTCACCCGTTGGCAGGCCGTCTACCTCCGCTTGCTCGGCCGTCGCCTCGCCTTCCTGGCCGACGAGTACTACCTGCTGGCCGACCGGCCCTTCCCGGCGGCGGAGGCCTACGAGGGTTTCCCCATGCACGAGGACGGCGTCGGCATGGCTCGCCTGTTCGAGCAGGAGTTCAGCGGATCGGTGGCCACCGCCACCGGGCCGCGAGCCGGGTTCTTCGCCTGGGTCGACGGGGCCCCCGCCGAGGGCTACCGGGCCGAGCGCACTGCTCCCGCCGACCTTGCCGGGGCGGCCGTGGCCGTCCGCCCCGGCCGCCGCTCCGGATCCCGTCCGGTCGGTGTCATCACCGGCCGCTTCGGGGCCACGGTCCTGGCGCCGTTGCTCGCCGACCGGGCCGGGGTGCGGGTCGTCGAGGTCGACAACCGGTTCTTCGGCGGCAACATCGGCGTGACCGGGCTGCTGGTGGGGGAGGACGTGGCCCGCACCCTGGAGTCGGAACCGCACGGGCACCGCTACCTGTTGCCCGACGTGTGCCTCTCCCAGGGCCGCTTCCTCGATGGCACGACGCCGGAGCAGCTTCCGCGGCCGGTGGAGATCGTGGCCACCGACGGGGCCGCCCTCCGGGAGGCGTTGGCGGGAACGCAGGGCTCGGACGAGCCGGCTCGGGGCGATCTGACGTCAGCCGGCCGACGATGACCCTGCCCGTGGTGGCCATCGTCGGGCGGCCCAACGTGGGCAAGTCGACGCTCCTCAACCGCATCGTCGGCCGCCGGGCCGCCATCGTGGAGGAGAAGCCGGGCGTGACCCGCGACCGCAAGGAGGTCGAGGGTGAGTGGTCCGGGCGACGCTTCACCGTGGTCGACACCGGCGGTTGGCAGGCCAAGGGCTCGGCCCTGGACGACAAGGTCAGCCGGCAGTCGGAGCGGGCCTGGCAGGACGCCGACGTGGTGCTGTTCGTGGCCGACGCGTCCGTCGGCGTCACCGCCGACGACCGGGACGTGGCGGCCAAGCTGCGGGGCCGGGAGGGTCCGCTGCTGCTGGTGGCCAACAAGGTCGACGGCGAGAGCCGTGAGGGCGAAGCCTGGGAGCTGCTCAAGCTCGGGCTGGGCGACCCGTGGCCGGTCAGCGCGCTCCACGGCCGACGCACCGGGGACCTGCTCGACGAGATCGTGCGCCTCCTACCCGCCCCCACCGCCGAGGAGCTCGAGGTCGAGCCGGTCTACGGCGACGACGACCTCACCCCCGATGCCACCCTGCCCGACGTGCCGGCGGTCGCCATCGTGGGCCGGCCCAACGTCGGCAAGTCGACGCTGTTCAACCGGCTGATCGGCGACGAGCGGGCGGTCGTGCACGACCTGCCCGGCACCACCCGCGACACCATCGACACCGAGGTGGAGACGGCGGAGGGACGGCTGCGGTTCATCGACACCGCCGGCATGCGCCGCAAGTCGAAGATCGACGAGGGCACCGAGTACTACTCGCTGGTGCGGGCCCTGCAGGCCATCGACGACGCCGACATCGCCGTGCTGGTGATCGACGCCACCGAGGGGGTCACGCATCAGGACCAGCGCCTGGCCGAGCGGGTCGACGCCGCCGGCTGTCCGATCGTGGTGCTGCTCAACAAGTGGGAGCTGCTCGACGCCGAGGCTCGCCAGGACATGCTCTTCCAGGTCCGTGACCGCCTGCACTTCCTGGCCCAGTCGCCCGTCCTGAAGGGGAGCGCCCTGTCCGGCAAGGGGATCCACCGCATCCTCCCGGCCCTGGCCGAGGCGGTGGAGTCGTATCACCGGCGGGTGCCGACCGGGGCGCTCAACAAGGTCCTCCAAGCGGCCCAGGCGGCCCAACCCCCACCCCAGGGCCGGGTCCTCTACGGGACGCAGGGCGCGACCGACCCGCCCACCTTCACCCTGTTCACCAACCGGGACCTTCCGGCGTCCTACGTCCGCTACCTGGAGCGCCGGATCCGGGAGCACTTCGGCTTCGGGAACACGCCCCTCAAGATCCGGGTCCGGAACCGCTCGAGCTAGCCCGACGCTTTCTGCCCCGAGAGCAACGTAGAGCGGGTCGCCACTACGCTTCGTCGGCATGGTGGACCGTCCGTACTTGGCGATCCTGGCGGTCGCTCTCCTCGGTGCGGTCGTCGTCTGGGGTCGTTCGGCGGCTCGCCTGCAGCGGGCCCGCCGGCGGATCGAGCAGGCCAACGGCTACGACAGCGAGTCGGCCATGTTGGCCCGCGCCGCCTTCTTCAAGGAGTGCCACACCGTCGTGGTCTACGGGGCGCTGGTGGTGATCGCCGTGGCCGAGGCGGTCAGCGCCGACCCCCGGGTCGACGCCGTCCTGCTCCTCCTGGCCCTCCCGGTCGCGGTCTCGCTGCGCTACGGGCGGGACCTGTTGGAGCACGCCCGCCTGACCGAGAGCCGGTCGCATCTCGAACAGCGGGCCGAGGAGGTGCTCGAGCAGGAGGAGCTGGCGCCCCGGCGCTGGGCCGCCCGCCTGGCGCCCGACCAGGTGCCGGCCATGCCGGGCTTCGAGATCGGGACGCTCTACCGGGCCGGCAGCGGGATGATGGCCGGCGACTTCTACGACGTGGTGCGCACCTCGCCCTCCCGGGTGGCGGCCGTCATCGGCGACGTGTCGGGCCACGGGATCGATCCCTCGATCACGGCGTTCCAGGCCAAGCACCTGCTGCGGGTGTTCCTGGACCGATTCCGCGACCCCGCCCAGGCCCTCCAGGAGCTCAACCAACAGCTTCTCTCCACCCGGCCGGAGGAGTTCATCTCCCTGGCGGTGGTCCTGTTCGACACCCAGGCCGGCACCTTGCGCTACGCCTCCGCCGGGCATCCCGCCGTCTTCCTCTGGCACGACGGCGAGGTCCGCTTCCTGGAGGCCACCGGCCCACTGCTGGCTCTGATGGCCGACGCCGACTACTCCAGCCGGGAGATCCCGCTCGATACCGGTGACCTTGCCCTTCTCTACACCGACGGGCTGGCCGAGGCCCGCAACGGCGAGCACCTGTTCGGCGAGGAACGCATCGCCAACCATCTCCGGCGGGACCCGGGGGTCGACGTCGACGTGCTGTGCAAGTCGCTGATGGAGGCGGCTGGCGACTTCGCCGCCGCCGCCCTCACCGACGACACCGCCATCCTGGCCATCCGCCGCGTCTGAGCCGATCCACGCCCGAACCGGGTGCACCAGACGCCAGGTCCTGACTTGTGACGCACCCGGTTCGTGATGAGGCATCCCGGACCGTCCCGACCCACCGGCCGATGGCGGAAGCGGCCGGGTCTCTGCCTAGGGTTCGGCCGTGCCGTGGTGTGAGACGTGCAGCGCCTATCTGACCCCTACGTCGATGACCGACGACGGATCCTGCCCGACCTGCGGGCGGCACCTGAGCCCGGCCGAGTTCGAGAAGACCAAGTCGCGCACCCCCTGGCACTTCAAGCTGCTGATCGGGGTCCTGGCCGTCTACCTGGTCTTTCGGCTCGTGCAGCTGGTGATCTGGCTGGCAACCTGACCCGCTAGTGTCGCCCCTCCGGGCTGTGGCGCAGTTTGGTTAGCGCGCTTGACTGGGGGTCAAGAGGTCGGAGGTTCAAATCCTCTCAGCCCGACAAGGAAAGTCCAGGTCAGAGGGGGTGACGGGCGGAGCGAAGGAGCCCGAGACCTCGGGACGGGGGCCTCGCCCTCGCTCGCCCGCCGATCCGGTCGGAACCGCAGTCGGGACCGCAGA
>DASXLH010000251.1:0-5846 GCA_036496335.1 Acidimicrobiales bacterium | reverse complement strand
ACAGCTCCCTGGGCATGGCCCAGCGACTGGGCATCGCCGCCGCGCTGCTGGGGGATCCCGCCATCCTGTTGCTCGACGAGCCGGTCAACGGCCTCGATCCGGAAGGGATCGTGTGGGTGCGGGAGCTGCTGCGCTCCCTGGCCGCAGAGGGCCGCTCGATCCTGGTGTCGAGCCACTTGATGAGCGAGATGGCCCGCACCGCCGATCGCCTGGTGGTCATCGGCCGGGGTCGGCTGATCGCGCAGGGCACGGTCGACGAGATCGTCCGGATGAGCACGTCCGATCACGTGCGGGTGCTCACCGCCCAACCGGCGGTGCTGGCCGGTCTGATCCACGATCACGGTGGCGCCGTCGACGTCCAGGCGGACGACGCGCTCGTGGTCACCGGCATGGAGTGCCGGGACGTCGGGATCATCGCCGGGGCCGCGGGGGTGACGCTCTACGAGCTGTCGCCCCAGTCGGCGTCGCTGGAGGAGGCCTTCATCGAGCTGACGCGCGACGCCGCCGAATACCGCAGCGGTGCTGACGGAGCGGCCTCGGCCGGGGGAGGCCTGCTGTGACGGTCACCACCGACGTGACGCCTTCCCCCTCGGGGACACCCCGACCGGCTTCGGTCGAGCCGGGCCCCGGCGGGTTGTTCCGGGCCGTCGCCCGGGCGGAGTGGACGAAGATGCGCACCGTCCGCTCCACCGTATGGTCGTTGCTGGTCACGATCGGCCTCACCGTCGGGCTCGGTGCCCTCTTCGCGGCGGCGCGCGTCAGCCGGTGGGACACTCTCGGGCGGGCCGCCCGGGTCGACTTCGACCCGACCCGCTTCAGCCTCAACGGGCTCCTCCTCGCCCAGCTGGCGATCGGCGTCCTGGGGGTGTTGATGATCACCTCGGAGTACGCCACGGGCCAGATCCGGGCCACCTTCGGCGCGACCCCGCAACGGCTCACGGTCCTGGTCGCCAAGGTCGTGGTGTTCGTGGTCGTGGTCCTCGTGGTCGGGCTCGTCAGCTGCTTCACGGCCTTCGGCATCGGCCAGTCCATCTTCGCCGGCAAGCACGCGGGGGCGTCGTTGGGCGACCCCGACGTCCTGCGGGCGGTGATCGGTGGTGCCCTCTACCTCGCTGCCTTGGGCGCGCTCGGCATCGGGCTGGGAGTCATCCTGCGCCGCACCGCCGGTGCCATCGCCACGCTGGTCGGCCTGCTGCTGGTCGCCCCCGTCCTGGCCAGCTTCCTGCCCTCACCGTGGAACGACGACATACAGAAGTATCTCCCCGGCCTTGCCGGGGGAGCCATCTTCCGGGTCATCCCTGAGGCGAACGCGTTGTCCCCGTGGGCCGGATTCGCCGTGCTCGTCGGCTACGCCGTCGCGTCGTTGGTGGTGGGCGGCGTGTTGCTCGTGATGCGCGACGCCTGACACGCCGATTCGCGCTTGCAACTGACGCGGCGTGAGGTCGCATGATCAGCGCCATGGGACCTTCCGTGCGCTACTGGGTGGGGACGCTGGCCGAGACCAGCGGGCTGACGGTGAGGACGCTGCACCACTGGGATGCGATCGGGCTGTTGCGTCCGTCCGAGCGGTCCGCCGCCGACCACCGTGTGTACACCGACGAGGACGTCGCCCGCCTGTACCGGATCCTCGCCCTGCGGGAGCTCGGTCTCGACCTCCCCACCATCGGCGCCTGCCTGGACGACGGCATCCCGTTGCGTCAGGTGGTCGATGACCACCTGGCCCTGGTGGTCCGCACGATCGACTCGATGAACGTCCTGCGGGGCGAGCTCGAGCGGGTCCGGACAGACCTGGCCAGCGATCCTCTGCCCGATGTCGCCACCCTGGTCGACGCCATTCGGGCCATTGGCAGCCGTCAACCCGCCCGCGACCAAGCGCTGCGGCGCCACCTCGGTGACGAGGCCTTCGAGGGGCCTGCTTCCTCCGACGACGACACCGCGGCCATCAGCGGTCCAGCTTCCGCCTATCTCCTCGAGGTGGAGTGGCCTCAGCTCTACGCCCGGGCCGAGCGTTGTCGTCGGGCCGGTGCCGATCCGTCTGATCCGGAGGTCCAACGGATCGTGAATCGGATGGACGAGCTCTCCGGCCTCTTCAGCCACGGCGATCCCGAGCGGTCGAAGGAGGTACGGGCGGCCTGGCGGACGGAGCCGGCGGCGATGTCGGGCGCAGCGCCGGCCGCCACCGCGGGGTGGGCCGACCTCGCCGACTTCGTCGAAGCCGCTCGGGAGATCGCCGCTGCGGCCCGCCGCACGATCTGACACCGCGTCGGCCGCGGCTCGGACCCCTCGGTGCCGATGGTCCCGCGTCCGGTCATGGCAGCACGGGGCTTGCCCGACGAGCGTGTGACACGCTGGCCGCCGGCGGTCCCGCCGGGACCGACGCCGATGGAGGGGACCTCGTGGCTGATGACCTGACCTGGATGCCGGCCTGGCAGATCCGCGAGCTGATCGGCAAGCGGGAGGTGTCGCCGAGCGAGGTGCTCGAGCACTTCCTGGGACGCATCGCTGAGCACGACCACAAGCTCCAGTCGTTCCGTCACCTCGACGCCGCCCAGGCCCGGGAGACGGCCAGGCGCGCCGATCGGGCCGTCCTCGACGGCGACCCGCTCGGGCCCCTGCACGGGATCCCGATCTCGGCCAAGGAGGAGGTACCGATCAAGGGGATGCCGCTGAAGCCCCGCCCCGGTCTCCCGATGACGATCTCGGAGAACGACATCCTGGCCGTGACCCGGCTGCGCGACGCCGGCGCCAACATCATCGGCACCAACTCGATGCTCGGGTCCGGCGATGGCGGCTTCGACAAGGGTCGGATGGACTTCTCGGCGGAGGCCCGCAATCCCTGGGACACCAACCGCACCGCCGGCTGGTCGTCGGCGGGCAGCGCCGCGGCCACGGCCACGGGACTGGTACCGATCGCCATCGGCACCGACGGCGGTGGGTCCACCCGGCTCCCGGCCGCCTACTCCGGGGTCTTCGGCCTGCACCCCACGGCCGGCCTGATCCCCATCGTCGACTACGACACGCCCCGCGTGCCACCCCTCACCCTGACCCGCGGCCCGATGTGCCGCGACGTCCTCGACGCCGCCATCACCCTCCAGGTGATGGCCGGACCCGACGGCCGCGACTTCACTTGCATCCAGACGCCGACCGCTGACCTGGTGTCGGGCATCGAGGACGGCGTCGACGGGGTGCGCTTCGCCTGGACCGACGACTACGGCTACACCGGCAAGTACGCCATGGACGAGAGCGAGCGGGTCATCGCCCACGCCCGAGACGCGGCCAAGGGCTTCGGTCGCATCGGTGCCACGGTCGTCGCCACCGACGAGGTGTGGGAGGACCCGACCGAGGCCTCGGGCGTCACCAACTGGCTCTTCGGGGTGGCCGTCGATCCCAACAGCCCCGTGCCGGCGCCGTCGACACCCGTCTGGGCGGCGGCCATGGATCTCCGGCAGCGGAACTGGGCCCACTTCATGCGCCTCTTCCAGGACCACGACCTGCTGTTGACGCCGACGTCCCAGCTGCTCGCCCCGACGATGGACGAGTGGGACCGGCGCTGGATGCAGGAGGGGGCGAGCTTCCCCTACGGCAGCTTCGGGCCGACCTACACGAGCCACACGACGATGTTCAACTGGCTCTGCTTCCCGGCCGTGTCGGTGCCGTGCGGCTTCGTCGACGGACTCCCCGTGGGCCTACACATCGTCGGCCCCCCCTGCTCGGAGGACAGGATCCTCCGCGCCGCACGGGCCTTCCAGAAGGCGTTCCCCCAGGACGAGGTCCCGGTCAGCGTCCGCTAGCCAGTGGGCCGATCGGCCATCCGTGCTCATTTCTCGCCCGCGCGGTGGCGGTGAAGCGCAGCCGGGTGCCAGCATCGGGTCCGTACGTGCCGCCGAGAGGCAACCAGACAGGGAGACGCGAGTGAGCACCGACACCACCGTGGAGATTTTCGTCGCGACGTATGGCACCGAGGACGGTGCTGGAGCGGCGCTGAAGGACTTCCAGCAAGCCGAGCTCGCCGGTGCGATCGACCTCATCGACGCGGCGGTGATCGTCCACAACTCGGACGACAAGGTCAAGATCGAGGAGACCGGCGATCCGAGCGGCAAGAAGTGGGCGAAGCGTGGAGCGATCGCCGGCGGCGTGGTCGGCCTCATCTTCCCGCCGAGCATCATCCTGTCGGCCGCGGTCGGTGGCGGCGCCGGTGGCGTCTGGGGCAAGATCCGCGACAAGGGGTTCAAGGACGAGGACCTCAAGGAGATCGGCAAGAGCCTGCCCCCCGGTTCGTCGGCGATCATCGCCGTCGCGGAGGACCGGATGGTCGAGCAGCTGGAGAGCGCGCTCGCCGGTTACGAGAAGATCGCCAAGCACGTGGTCTCGGCCGAAGCGGCGGCCGCCATCGTGGCCGAGGTCAACGACGACGAGTCGTAAATCCGCTACTTGGTAGCGACGAGGATCATCCGCCTGGCCGTCCGGGTCAGCGGTGAGCCGTCACCGGCGTAGCCCTCGACCGTCTGGAACCCGGCCTGGAGGAGCCAGTCGCGCAGCTCGGTGAAGCCGAACAGACGCGTGAAGAAGAACACCCGCCGTACCTGGCCGTGCTGCACGATGGTCCGCCAGTTGTTCGAGCGCCCAGTGACGGGGTCCCAGTCGCGCTCGTCGATCATCACCGCCTGACCGGCGTGCTCGACGCTCACCGGGAGCCACGCCGGTAGGAGCCCGTCCCTGTGGTTGAGCTCGACAAGGAACCGGCCGCCCGGTCGAAGGGCCCGATGGACCTGGCCGAGCACGCCCCGGTTCTGCTCGTCGTCGAAGTAGCCGTAGGCCGTGAACCAGCACACGACGGCGTCGAAGCGATCCACCCAGGGCAGGGCCCGCATGTCGCCGTCGACGTAGTCGACGGACACGCCTCGGCTCTCGGCGTCGGCGCGGGCCAGGTCCAGGAACAGGGGCGTGACATCGAGCCCCGTGACATGCGCACCTCGGGCCGCCAGCCGGTTGGCGATCCGCCCGTGGCCGCACGCGAGGTCGAGCACCTCCTGGCCGGGCCCGACGGCGAGACGTTCCCAGATGAGAGCGGCCTCGCCGTCGCTTGCGTCGTCGTGCAGCAGGGGCGAGTAGAAGGTCAGATAGTCCTGATCGAACACGCCCGCAGGGGCCCACTCATCCGGCATCGGCGGAACGTAGGCACCGCGGCACCGGTGCGCTCCCGAATTGCGAGCCCAGGAGATCGACGGGTGCCAAGGTCCGATCAGTGGAGCCAGGCGCTGATGTCGATCCCGAGGTTCTCGTCGACCCGCCGAGCGGCGACGGTGGCGAGCTCGGTCGGCCAGCGCAGCGAGTAGCGGGGATACAGGGGTCGGGCCCGACGCACGACCAGCTCGGCCACACCCAGACCGAAGCCGATGAGTCCGTCCCGGGTCGCGCTGACGGGCGGGAGGGTCGCGACGGCGGCCCGTTGCTCGGGCGTGAACGTCCGGTTCCAGTGCTTCGTCGGAGGAGGCGACTCGGTCTCGGCGAGGAAGACGGTGGTGAGCGAGCCGAGGATGTGGGGAACCCCGGTGAGGTGGAACAGATGCTCGTCCCGCTGGAGGAGGCTGATGAACGGCCCGGCCAGGCCTCGGAGCTGCTCGGCGACGGCGTACTCCAAGGCGTCGCCGACGTCATCGAATCGTCGGCCCGACAACAAGCCCACCGAGTAGGTCGAAGGCGGCGAGAACGGCCCCGGGCCGCGGCCGGCATAGATGGCGAGGTCGAAGGTGAGACCGTCGTCGGTGATGGTGTTCAGGATGAACGGCGCGATCGGGGTCCGTGCGAACACGGTCGGGGTGATCTCCCCCAGCCACATGGCCCGG
>DASXLH010000250.1:0-2193 GCA_036496335.1 Acidimicrobiales bacterium | reverse complement strand
TCCGTTGCTCTGCCGTTGAGCTAGAGGCGCGAGAGGGATGGCGATGGTAGCCGCCCGTGCCCGAGGCGGATCGATCGGGCACGGGCGGCGGTGGGGTGACCGAGGGGACTTGAACCCCCGACCTCCAGGGCCACAACCTGGCGCTCTAACCGAGCTGAGCTACGGCCACCACGTGCGGCCAAGGATGGCACACCGGCCCCCGTGGCCCGAAGCCGAATGGCGGCGCGAGGGAGGGGTCCGAGCCGTTCCGCGGCGTCAGCCGACGCTCACCTGGCGGCTGTGCCAGCCGGTCGCTCCCGATGGGAACGGAGGGCTCGTCTGGCCCGTCTGGACCTCGCCGTCGCCGGCCGTGGCTCGTACCTCGAGGACGTGACGCCCGGCGGTCGCGTCCCATCGGTAGACCCACTGTCGCCAGGTGTCGGTGCCCACCGCGTCGGCGAGGTCGGCAGGGTGCCAGGGCCCACCGTCGACCCGCACCTCGACGGCCCGCACCCCTCGTTCCTGGGCCCAGGCCACGCCGGCGACGTTCACGGGTCCGGCCGCCACCCGGCCGCGGGGCGTGTCGATCCGGGACTGCACCTTGATGGGCGCGGGCTGGGCCCACCCGAGTCGGATCCAGTAGGGATCGAAGTCGGCGAAGCGGCTCAGCTCGATCTCGGACAGCCACTTGGTGGCCGAGACGTAGCCGTAGAGGCCGGGCACGACGAGCCGCACGGGGAAGCCGTGGCGAAGCGGCAGCGGCTCGCCGTTCATGCCGACCGCCACGAGGGCCTGACGCCCGTCGAGGGCCGCCGACACTGGGAAGCCGACGGTGAAGCCGTCGACCGCCCGCCCGACCACTTGGTCGGCGTCGGGGTGGACGCCGGCCTCGGTCAGCAGATCGCGCAGCGGAACGCCGAGCCAACGGGCGTTGCCCACGAGCGAGCCGCCCACCTCGTTCGACACGCAGGCGAGCGTGATGTCGGCCTCGACCAGCGGCCGCGCCAGCAGCTCCTCGAAGGTGAAGGTGAGCTCGTGGTCGACACGCCCGAAGATGCGCATCGACCAGCTCTGGGCGTCGACCTGGGGGATTAGCAGCGCCGTGTCGATGCGGTAGAAGTCGGCGTTGGGCGTGGTGAACGGGCTGAGCCCCGCGAGGTGGAGGTCGGTGCCGGCGGGCAGGGCCGGGAGCGGTTGGGCCGGCGCCGGCAGGCTGACCTTGGCTCGCGACGCGGCTGCGTCCACCCGGTCCTGGAGGCGGCGACCGAGCAGGCCGGCGAACGGCGCGGCGACGAGCGCGGCCCCGCCGGCCACCAGCACGGTGCGCCGGCCGGAGGCGTCGGGCGAGAGCGGTCCGGCCGGCCCGGCGGCCGCGTCGAGGCGGAGCAGGAGGCGAAGGATGAGCACAGCCGCGAGCCCGCCGACGATGGCGGGGACGGCGTCGAGGATGGTGGCGTCCTGATGGCGCATCGAGGTCAGCACGCCGAAGCCGACCGCCACGACGACGATGGCCGAGGCCGCCAGCGGCCGCGTCCGCATCAACAGGCCGGCGGCCGCCCCGAGCGCGAGGACGATCACGATCGTGCTGACCACCAGGAAGGGCTTGTCGTTGGTGCCGAACGTGCGGATGGCCCAGCGTTCGGCCCCGCCGGGTGCGTTGCGGATCACGAACTCGCCGGCTGCGACCACGGGCGACGACCCGTCGGGGAGGATCCCGGCGGCCAGCTCCGCCATCCCCAGCCCGAAGGCGGCACTGATCACACCCCAGAGAGCGTGACGGGGTCTCGCCGGGCGGGGGGGCACCTCGGGGGAGCCTAGGGACGCCCCCCACCTGCGCCATCGCGCCTCCTACGCTCGGCGGACGCCCCCGTAGCTCAGCTGGACAGAGCAGCGGCCTTCTAAGCCGAATGTCGCAGGTTCGAATCCTGCCGGGGGCGCGCCGCGATTTTCCGCCGTACGCCGGTCACCGACGGGGGCCATCATCGGGACATGCCCGCCTCCGATCGACGCCACCTCGGTGGGGTGTTCGACGAGGTCCCGGACCTCTACGACCGCGTCCGGCCCGCCTACCCGGACGCCCTCTTCGACGATCTGGTCGCCATCACCGGCCTCGACGACCGGTCGTCGTTGCTGGAGGTCGGATGCGGCACCGGGCAGGCGACCCGCTCCCTCGCGACGCTCGGGTGCTCGGTGACCGCCGTGGAGCCGGGGGTC
>DASXLH010000249.1:0-10147 GCA_036496335.1 Acidimicrobiales bacterium | reverse complement strand
CCACATCGGCGGCGTCGCCCAGCTCGTCGGACAGCCTGGTCGTCAGCTCGAGGCCGCCGAAGCCGGCCCCGAGCACCAACACCCTCATCGTCGGTCCCCTTCGGTCGTCCGGCACGGCCTGCCGGCGGCCTACTCAATCAGACGCAGCCGACAGGGACAGGTGGGAGCGGCGAGGGGACGGCGCCTTGACCAGCAGCCGAAGCTGGTCGTCGGCGATGCGGGCGACCAGCACCGGCAGGTAGGTGTCGAACCGATCGGGCTCGCTCAGCGCCCGCCACACCTCCTCGACCACCCGCTCGATCTCGACGTCGGTCAGCCGGTCCCGGTAGGCCCAGGTGAGGTCGTCGAGCAGTTGCGGCGCGGCGGGATGGGTGATCGACACGGGGCCCGGGCCCCTTCCTCGGCTCTGGGCTGAACCGACGCCCCGAGTCGATCACCGGAGAGGGCGTGGGTCCAGTCGCCACGCCGTCGACGGGATCAGTAGCCCTTGCCGCTGTTCGTCGACGAGACGGACGCCGGCTTGGCGGCCTTGATGGGAGCTCCGGCCGGGCCCAACGCGTACCAGGTGCCGCCGAAGCTCGTGATTCCCTGGCCGTTGGCCTGGGCCGGGCCGGTGTCCCTGGAGAACTCGTACATGAGCCACCCGTGGTAGGTCGGGTAGGTCTCACCGTCCGAGCCCATCATGGTGCCGAGAAGAGCGGGCTGCAGGCCGGGGCCGGCGGTGGCCACCGTGGTGCCGTCCGGAAGGGGTAAATCGGGCCAGACGGCGGTGCAGCCGCTGGCGTCGGTGCAGGGAGCGTTGGTCGTCCCATCGGCGGTGAGCACGTAGACAGTGTGACCCCGGGCGTCGACCAACACGGAGCCGAGCCCCGTCACCGTGGCCGTCCGGAAGCTGGTGCCGGGATCCGCGGACGCCGACGCGGCCGTGGTGGTGGTCGCCCCCGCCGAGCCGGTGCTGGTGGACTTGCTCGACGAGCCGCAGGCCGCCAACAACAGGGCCGCGGTCGCCACCGCTGCCACCAGCGGAAGGCGGCGCCAACCTGATCGGGTCTCGACGTCCTGGGTCATGGTGGTGTCCCTCCTCGGTGGTCGATCAACCGCCGGCCATCCATCAGTGTCTACGGCTGCGGGGTCGTGGGGGATTGCCGGGCGGCGGTCGTCGGGGTGGCGCGGCACCATGGCGTCATGCGCATCGTGTCGTTGCTGCCGGCCGCGACCGAGATCGCCTATGCCCTCGGACTCGGCGACGACCTGGTCGGAGTGACCCACGAGTGCGACTGGCCTCCCCCCGCCCGCACGAAGCCGCGCGTCTCCCGCACGCTCCTCCCCGCCGACGCCTCTCCGGCCGAGGTCGATGCTCTTGTGGCCGCGGCGGGGGCGCCCGGCGGCATCCCGACGGAGGTCCTCGAGGAGGGGGTCCTGGCCCGGCTCGACCCGGACCTGATCCTCACGCAGGACCTGTGCGCCGTCTGCGCCCTTCCCGCCGGCGACGTCGAAGCCGCCCTCGACGCTCTCGGCTGCGCCGCCGAGGTGGTCTCGCTCGACCCCAGCTCGATCGACGATGTGCTCGACGGCATCCTGCGGGTCGGTCGGGCGACCGGGCGCTCTGACACGGCCGAGACCGTGGTCGGTGCCCTGCGAGCCCGGATCGAGGCGGTCCGCGGCGCCGTTGCCCGGCTCCCCCGCCGTCGCGTGTTCGCGCTGGAGTGGAGCGACCCCCCGTTCAACGGCGGCCATTGGCTCCCGGAGATGATCGGGATCGCCGGAGGGGAAGCGGTGCTCGCCGTCCCCGGGGGCAACTCCGTTCGGGTCACGTGGGCACAGATCGGCGCGGCCCGCCCGGAGGTCGTGGTCTTCACCCCCTGTGGCTACTCCCTCGACGAAGCCGCCCGAGAAGGTCGAGCCCTCCTCCACCGGCCCGAGCTCGCCGGCGTCGAGATCTGGGCCGTCGACGCCGACAGCCTCTTCGTCCGTCCGGGCCCCCGTCTCGTCGACGGCGTCGAGGCACTTGCCCGGCTCCTGCACCCCGACCACCTCCGGGACGTCCGACCCAAGTCGGCCCGACGCCTCGATCGCCCGACCACCAGGACCGCGTCTGGTCGCTGACGACGAGACCTTCGTCGACGCCCGTCAGATGCCGGCCGGGGGCAGGGGGGCGGACGGCATGCCACCCCGTCGCCGCTCGACCCCCGCCAGAAGCGCTGTTGCACGACGAGCCCGACCGCGCCCACCGCCATCAGGATCCCGATGTTCAGCAGGAGCTGGACGAGGGAGCCCCTGGCCTCGTTCCAGTTCTGGAACGACGCCGATACGCCGATGTCGGCCGCGGCCGGGATCGTCGTGACCGAGATGAAGACTCCGATCAGTGCACCGGTCCTTGCTTCCACCAGCGACACGACGCCGACGATGCCGGCCAGGATCGCCACCACGACCGAGAAGACGTTCGGGCTGTTGATCAGATCGGTGACGGGGCGGACCCCGGCCTTGAAGGCATCCGGCTCCCACCCGAACCCACGGACCACGGCGCTGAACGCGACGCTGACCACGATTGCGGCCAGGAAGCCGACGAGCAGGGCGTCTGAGCCGGCTCGTGCCGGCGGCCGATCGCGTTGACCGAGGGCGAGAGCGACGCGAGGATGGCCGCGTACTCGGGTCCGACGACCATGGCCCCCACGATCAGGATCTGTGAGTTCGTGAAGATCCCGACCGCGGCGATGAGGCTGGCGATCGTGAGGAGGGTGTACCAGCTGAACGGATAGTGACCGCCGGCCCGGATCCGGGCCACCGCCTCCTCCAGATGGGCGCCAGGGCGAGCGCCCGAGGGGCCTGCGCTTCGGCCAAGGCCGCCCGCTCCGACAGGGCCGCGCCGACGTCCTCGATGACGATCGAGCCGCGTCGGTCGACCCCTCGGGCCCGCAGATCCTCGAGGACGTGGTTCGCCTCGGCGTTGATCACGTCGAAGTGGATGGCGTCCCCGTCTGGGTTCCGGGCGACACCCGACAGCACCATCAGGTTGAGGACGCCGGCGTTCCCCAACAGGGACTCGACCAGGCCCGCCGTGACGTCGCTCGGGCTCACCGCCCGGATGTGGATCATGGCGAGAGGTTCGCCGAGGTGAGGACGGCTCGATGCTCCCTACGAGGCCGAAGGCGTCTGGTAGTTGACGAGATCCGCTTCGATGATCTGCGACGGCTCGGGTAGCCCGACCGCCCCCAGTGCCGCCCCGAGGCGGCTGGCCATGAACGCCTCCTGGTCGGCCTTGCTGTTCCAGACCTCGGCGACGACCCAGCCGCTGGCGGTGGAGCCCCCGGTGTGGCTGAGCATCCCGGCCGGCCATTCCCCGCTGCCGTCCCGACTGATCCCGAGCTTGTCGTTCACGGACCAGTACTGGTCCTCGGTGACGCCGTCGAACGCGAGCACGATTCCGTAGGACATGTTGTCCCCCCCTTGGTCGGTGGGGAAGCTACACGTGATGGGTCGAGGGGGACCGAGGTCCTCCTCGCCAGCCGCGGGCGAAGCTCAGTAGCCCCGACTTCGATCGACGACGTTGCGCATCGGCTCGCCGGCGAGGTAGCGGCGCAGGTTGTCGGCGACCAGCTCCCGGCCCGGTGCGCCGCCGGCGCCGTCGCCCATCCCCGAGAGGTGGGGCGTCAGCAGGATCCGGGGATGTTCGACCAGCGCGGGACGGGGGGCGCCGCCGTCGAGCTCGCCCGCCCGCACGTCGAGGACGGCGCCGGCGATCTGCTCGTGCTCGAGGGCATTGAGCAGCGCGTCCTCGTCGACCTCCTCGCCCCGGGCGATGTTCACCAGTACGGCATGGGTGGGCATGGCCGCGAACACCGAGCCGTCGATCATCCGCCGGGTCCGTTCTGTCAGCTGGGAGCAGACGACCAGGAAGTCGGACTGGGCGGCCACGTCGAGGAGCTGATCGGCCGGGAGCACGAGATCGGCGCCGTCGACATCGTGCTCGGGCGCGTCGACCGAGGCCCGGGTGGCCAGCACCCGCAGGCCGAGGGTCTGGGCCATGCGGCCGACCTCCCGGCCGATGCCGCCCAACCCGACGATGCCGATCGTGGATCCGCTGACCGTGCGCATCCGGTAGCCGCGGCGGGTGAAGCGACCCTCGTGCTTCTGGCGCGATGCCTCGTCCAGGCCGCGGGCCGAGAAGAGCACAGCCGCGATGGCGTACTCGGCGATGGCCCGCGCCGACACCGTTCCCCGACTGGACGTGAGCGTGACCGTCGAGGACCACAGGTCGCTGCGGTGGAGGTTCGAGACCCCGGCCTGGGTGTGGTGGGCCCATCGCAGCCGTGGCGCCCGACCGGCGATCGAGCGCGGTACGGGATAGCCGATGACCAGCACTTCGGCCCGGCCGAGGAGGCGGTCACGCTCCTCGCGGGGAACCTCGGCCTCCGGCGCCCGGCCGCCCGGGTCGTCGTCGTGCACCTCGCTGGCGAACGCGGCGGTGCCGTCGAGCACGACGACCCGCGGGTCGACCGCCAGGTAGGAGAGATCGCTGCCCAGGCTCGGCGCCATGGCCAACACGGTGACCGGCGCCGATGCCTCGCGTTCGTCCATGCCGCCCATCCAAGTCGCGGTTTCGGCCGCCGTCATCCCGGGGCACGGGAAGGCTCGATGGCGGCGTCATAGCGTGAAGGCGTGCTGCAGCTGGATCACCTGATCCTCGACGTCAACGACCGTGAGCGCTCGGTGGCGTTCTACACCGAGGTGCTCGGGTTCGGCGACGAGGGCGAGGACGGGCCCTTCGCCGTGCTACGGGTCAACCCCGACCTCACCCTGCAGCTGGCTCCCTGGGGCACCGAAGGCGGCGCTCACCTCGCCTTCGCGCTCGAGCCGGCGGAGTTCGACGCCGTCTTCACCCGATTGCGCCAGCTCGAGGTCCCGTACGGCGACTCGTTCGACACCGTCGGCTCGCAGCAGGGCCCCGGGCTCGAGTCCGGGGCGAGGGGTCTGGGCCCGTCGCTCTACTTCTTCGACCCGAACCGGCACCTCATCGAGATCCGCCACTACGAAGTCTGACGGCTCACCTCGACGCCGAACCGGGTGCAGGAGAGGCCAGGAACTGGCGTGTGGCGCACCAGGTTCGGGTCGGGACGTCCCGACGCCACCAGCTCCCGTCTCCGGGCACGGAGCCGGCCCGGAGACGGGAGCACCTCGCTTCGTCGACCACCCTCCACGCTGCACCCGACCGGCTCGGGACACAAGGCCATTTTCGGCTCGGCAAGGGACCGTGCGCTGACCTTGCGCCGTCGGTCGGTCAGGGAACCTTGGCGCCCAGGAAGATGGCCGTGGAGTAGGCAAGCAACCCGGCCGCGCCGAACGCCACGACGAGGAGTCGGTCGCGTTCTCGGCGGATCACGAGGGCGGCGGCCACGACGAGGGGGAAGGCCCGCAGGATGTAGCGCTCGAACGAGTCGATGTTGTCGGAGCTGATCACCACGATCAGGATCACGAGCGCGTAGAGCGTGTAGCTGGCCGGCAGCCGCCGGGCCGAGACGGTGAGCAGCAGCAACGCCAGCAGGATCCATGGCAGGTAGATGCCGGAGGCATGGTGGCCGGCCACGAGGTCGTAGGCGACCCGCCCGATCCGGCTCACGGGGTCCTGGACGTGACGGTGGTAGACGTCGACCTGGACGCCGTACACACGCCCCCACCAGCGTCCTGTCGTGCGCTGCACCCAGGCGAGATAGGTCACGCCGGCCAGCACGGGCATGGCCGCGGCCGTGACCCGCCCGACCCGCTCCCGCACGGGCGCGGCCGTGAAGCCGCGGGCCGCCTCGACCGCGAGCGGGAGTGCGAGGAGGAAGCCGACGGACCAGGTCAGCCCGACGGCGGCCCCGGCGACGGCCGCCCACCACCACCGCCCCTGTCGAGCGGCGAGGAAGGCGAGCACCGCGGCCGCGGTGCCGACCGACTCGGCATAGCCCATGACCAGCGGCGCCGCTCCGCCGCCGGCCAACAGCAGCCAGGTGGCCAGCGTGGCCGCTCGGGAGTCCCCGGTGTCGAAGACGACCAGCCGATACAGCGCCGCCCCGGCGACGAGAGCGGCCACGTTGGCCACCACCATGCCGGCCACGGCAGTGTGACCCGACACGACCGGAGACACCGCCCTGACCAGCAACGGGAAGAGCGGGAAGAAGCGTTGGCCGTTGACCGCCGCCGCATAGCCGTGGTCGGCGATCGCCCAGTACTGGGCCGCGTCCCACGCCCCGAGGCCGTCGCGCAGCGGGGCCGGACGCACGACGTGGAGCTGGTCCACGGTGACCCGGGCCAGCACGTAACCGCCGATGACGATGAAGCGCGACGCCACCCAGGCCGGAAGGGCGGCGACCAGCGCTGGGCGCCATCGGCCGGCCGGCTCGGTCGCCCTCGTCGGTCGCGCCGCCGCAGGGTCGTCGTGCCGGGCCGGGTCCTGCTCCGACCCCGCGGGGGGAACCATCACCGTGCCCGACGGCATCCCGCTCATCGCCAACGACACCCGTCGCCACCGGGGCGGGAGGGTCCACCAACTCATGTGCCGACCCCACGACGCGCAGGGCGCAGGGGGCGGTCGAGAGTCGATCGCCGCCACCGGCGGCATCTCGGGTCCCTCTGCGGTGGCGGCGACGACCACGGCGTCACGACGATCGTCCTCCCCCCCGGTCCGGTCAGAGTTGCGGCGAGGGTCCGCCCTGCCTCGCGACACCTGAATCGAGGCGACTTGTCGTCGCCGGACGGAAGGTAACCCAGCCCCGCGCTCGCAGCGCTGGACGATTCATACGCTGTCCAGTCGGGAGCCGCCCCGCCGGGACGCGGATTGCTAGGTCGGAGCCGGTGCGGTGGTCCCCGTGGGATCGCGGGGGCGGCCGCGGGGATAGAGCTGGTCGGCAGCGAAGTAGCGGTGCAGCAGCTGGATCGCGACGGATCCCTCACCCACCGCCGACGCCACCCGCTTGACCGATCCGTGGCGCACGTCGCCGGCGGCGAAGACGCCTGGCATCGTCGACTCGAACAGGAGCGGTGGCCGCTCGAGGGGCCAGTCGTCGACGGCGAGGTCCGGGCCGGTGAGCACGAAGCCCTGCTCGTCCCGCGCCACCGCCGGCGGCAGCCAGTCGGTGCGCGGCTGAGCCCCGATCGTCAGGAACAACGCATCGGCCCGGACGGTCTCCTCGCTGCCCTCGAGCCGGTCGCGCAGCACCAGGCGCTCCAGGACCCCTTCGCCGCCACCGCCGACCACCTCGGTCCGGAGACGCACGTCGATGTTGGGAGCGGCTTCGATCTGCTGGACCAGGTAGTGCGACATCCCGGCGCTGAGGGCGTCGGCTCGCACCACCAAGGTGACTCGACGGGCGAACCGGGCGAGGTACAGGGCGCTCTGCCCGGCCGAGTTGGCACCGCCGAGGATGTAGACGTCGCGACCACTCGTCCTCGGTGCCTCGGAGGCCGAACCTCCGTAGTAGACGCCGGCACCGTTCAGGGCCTCGAGCTCGGGGAGGCCGACTCGCCGGTAGCTGGCGCCGGCGGCGAGGACGACCGCCCGGGCCGTGACCGGTCCACTGTCGGAAAGCTCCACCGAGAGCCCGTTGCCGTCCCGTCGCAGGCCCGTCACCCGTTGCATGAACGCGAACTTCGCCCCGAAGACCCAGGCCTGCTCGTAGGCGTTCTGGGCCAGCCGGCGCCCGCTGATCCCGCGCGGGAAGCCGAGGTAGTTCCGGATGAGCGAGCTCGATGTCGCCTGCCCCCCGACCCCGCCGTCGTCGACCACCAGCGTGCTGAAGCCCTCCGACGCGCCGTACACGGCGGCGGACAGGCCGGCCGGGCCCGCTCCCACCACCACCAGGTCGAACTCGAATCGCTCCGGGTTGACGGGCGATCCCGACGCCAGGGCCAGGTCGGCGTTCGTCGGGTCCTCGAGGATCGTCCCGTCCGGGAACACCACCAGGGGGAGCTTGCTGCCCTGCCCGGCGCGGGCCACGAACTCCTGGCCGACCTTGGAGTCCGCCAGGCAGAACGAATGGGGCATGGCGCAGCGCCCGAGCGCCTCCCGGAGCTCGTAGGCCCGACCGGACCATGACTCCCCGACCACGAAGACCGTGTACGGCGACGTGCGCTCGATGTCGGCCCACTCCAGGAGGAGACCCGAGATCTCGTTGTGGAAGAACTCGTCCGGCGGTGGCGACGGCCGGCGGACGTAGTGGTCGATCTCGCCGCTGGCGATGGCTTCGAAGATGGCTTCGCCGACCGCCGCATCGCCTTGCTCACCCCACGAGAACAGCAGGGCGCGTCGGGCGTGCGGGTGGAGGCGGCGGGCGGTTTCGAGGAGCTCCCGGCTGGTCGAACCCTCCACCTGCTGCCCGGCGAGGACCATGGCGACATCGTCGCCGTCGGCGGCCAGCTGCTCGAGGAGCCGGCGGGCCTCATGCCCCGAGCCGAGGCTCTCGATCCGGTAGTGGCGCCCGTACCGGTCACGGAGCTCCTGCTCGACCAGCTCGCGCGCCTCCGAGTCTGCGTCCACCACCAGGAGCACCGGCCCGGGCATCCCGACATTCTTACCGATCGGTCATTTTCCCAGGGCGGGTGCGAGGAGCGGGCCGGTGGCCGGCCGGGGATGGAGCGTGGTGGGCGCCGGTCGCACCCGGGCGATCACGTAGGCGAGACCGCCCATGACCACAGCCAGTGCGGCGGCGATGCCGAACAGGTCGGGCAGATCGACGCCGGCGGCCTGGAGCGGTCCGGCCCCGAAGGCGGCGAGCCCGTAGCCCACTTGGTAGAAGGCGATGAGCCCACCGGCGACCGACGCCGACATGGCGACGAGCTCCTCCTGTCCGAAGCTGATCGTCAACGGCAGCAGGGCCGAGCAGCCGATGCCCGCCAGGCCGAAGGCCAGGATCCCGAGGGCCGGCTTTCCGGTGGGCAGGAGTGAGATCCCGACGAAGGCGACGGCCAGCACGAAGGGCAACAGGTGATAGGTGTGCCGAGTGGCGAACCTCTGCTGAATGGCGGCGAACAGGACGCGTCCCAGCGTCACACTTGCCCAGAAGGTGGTCAGCGCCAACGATGCTTCCGTGGTCGAGGCGCCGAGTTGCTTCATGTCGATCGACGCCCAGTTGCCGTTCATCGTCTCGCAGATCCCGTAGAGGAGCGCGAAGCCGGCGTAGATCCAGAACCGCACGGGAAGCCCGCCTCCGACCGGTCGGTCCGCGACGGTCACCCTGGACGGCTCGCCCGTCTCCAGCGGCAACCGGCTGCTGACGACGAGGAGGCCGACGACGAGGCACCCGGCCAGCACGGGCAGGCCCCACCAGAAGCCGAGGCCGACGAACACGGCCACGAAGACCGGAGCCAGAGCGGTGCCGAGCCCGAGGAGGGCGTTGAGCACGAGGATCGACGAGTCGACCCGGCTGGGGTTGAAGGCCGCCGTGAAGGTGTTCAACGCCGGCACGGTGAAGCCGAACCCCACCCCGAGGCTGGCCGTGGCCAGCAGCAGCAGGACGTAGGCCGCGCTCTGGTGGCTCTGGAGGGGGACGCTGGCGACCAGCAGCGCCATCGCCGCCAAGTTGGCCATCAGGCCCACGAGATAGACCCGGCGGGTTCCCACCCGTCGGGCCCAGGTGGCCCCCAGCAGCGCCGAGGCGACCGCTGTCACCGCCTGCGGGACGAACATCGTGCCGTAGGCGGTACTCGACAGCCCGTACTCGTTCGGGTCGGTGAAGATGCCGCTGGCGGCGGGGAACGTCACCAGCGCGATGCCCTGCACCACGGCCGCGACCTTGATCACCTGCGCCTCTCGACGGGTGGCCACGGCTCCCGATCCTCGCCCTAGGAGTCGCCGCTGGCGGCGACCCGGAAGCCGGCGTTCCCGGTGGAGCTGTTGGGTTCGCTCCCCGAACGGGCCGACACCCGGTACCGGCGGCAGTACGAGCGATGGCACAGGTACGAACCGCCGCGCTGCACCCGGAGCTCACCGGTGGCGGGACCGGGCGGGTCGCGCCGGGGGCTCCGGGCGTAGTAGGCGGGATCGAGCCAATCGGCGCACCACTCCCACACGTTGCCGGTGACGTTGGCCAGCCCGAACCCGTTCCGTGGGAAGGCATCCACCGGGGCGGTCCCGACGTAGCCATCGGCCCCGGTGTTGCCGGCTGGGAAC
>DASXLH010000248.1:0-2012 GCA_036496335.1 Acidimicrobiales bacterium | reverse complement strand
GTCCGGACGGGCGTCGAAGATGGCCTCGAGGGCAGCGACATCGCCCTTGCAGTCGGGGATGAGCACCTCCACCGCGCAGTCGGGGCGACGGGCCCGGATGGCTCGGACGGTGGCGGCGAACGCCGCCGCTCCCCCGTCGGGCACGTCGTCCCGGGCCACGGCCGTTACCACGGCGTGCTGGAGACCCATCCGGACGACGGCCTCGGCCACCCGCAACGGCTCGTCAGGCGAGATGGGCAGCGGCTTGCTCGTATCGACCAGGCAGAAGGCGCACGCCCGGGTGCACTGCTCGCCGTTGATCATGAACGTGGCGGTGCCGTCCGACCAGCACTCCGACAGGTTGGGGCAGCCGGCCTCCTCGCAGACCGTCACCAGTCCGAGGTCGCGCATCGTGTGCTTGAGGCCCAGCGCCTGCTCGCCCAGCGACAGGTTGGCCCGCACCCAGGGGGGCTTCCGGGCGGCGAGGGCCAGCCCCCGAGGCGCCGGGCCGCGGCTCCAGGCCACGTCCTGGCGCTCGACTCCTCCCGAGCGCTCGCCCCAACGTGCCTCGGCGCGTGCGCTCACGGCATCGACCACCTCGCGCATCGTCACGTCGAGGCCCTCGGCCCGCAGCGAGGTCACCGACTTGTCGCCGATCCCGCACGGCACGATGTGGGTGAACATCGTCATGTCGGGGTCCACGTTCAGGGCGAAGCCGTGCATCGAGCGGCCACGGGTCAGCTTCACCCCGATGGCGCAGACCTTGCGGTCCTCGATCCACACCCCGGGGTAGCCATCGAGACGGTTGGCGGCCACGCCCAGATCGGCGAGGGAGTCGATGATCAACTGCTCCACGGCGTTGACGTACGCCACCGTGTCGGCCATCCCGCTGCCGCCCCGCTTGCCCGGGAGGGAGAGGATCGGATAGCCGACCAGTTGTCCCGGCCCGTGGTAGGTGACGTCGCCCCCCCGATCGGTGCGCACCAGCTCGGCGCCCACCTCGGCCGGCGGCACCAGCACGTTGGCCAGGTCGGCCCGCACGCCGAGGGTGTAGACGTGCGGATGCTCGAGCAGGAGCAGGTGGTCGTCCGAGGCCTGCTCGAAGAGCCCCTTCTGGAGGGCGTGGGCCTCCCGGTAGGGCACGCGGCCCAGCCAGCGGATCCGAAGCGTCACCCCTGCTCCCTCACGTGAGCTCGAGGGCCCAGTCGCGGGTCTCGAGGATCTCGCGCACCGCCGCCAGGAACGCGGCCGCGTAGGCGCCGTCGACGGCGCGGTGGTCCCAGGTCAGCGCCAGGATGCCGACCGGGTGCACGACGATGGCGTCGTTCCCGTCGGGCATCTCGACCACCACCGGGCGCTTGCGCACACCGTCCGTGGAGAGGATGGCGATCTGGGGCTGGTTGATGACCGGGAAGGTCATGACCGTCCCGTAGGAGCCGAGGTTGGTGAGGGTGAACGTGCCGCCGGCGATCTCGTCCGGACCGAGCTTCCGGGAACGGGCCCGGGCCGCCAGATCGGCCACGTCCCGGGCGAGGGCCCGCAGGCGCTTGGTGTCGGCGTGGTGGACGACCGGCACCATCAGACCCTGGAACTCGAGGTCGACGGCATACCCGAGGTGCACGTCGTGGTGGACGACCAGGCTGTTGTCCCCGACGGAGGCGTTCAGCAGCGGGAACTCCCGGAGGGCGTCGACCACGGCCCTCGAGATGAACGGGAGGTAGGTGAGCGCGACGCCCTCCTCGGCCCGGAAGGTGGCCTTGGCGGCGTTGCGGACGCGGTCGACGTTCTCGTAGTCGACCTCCACGGAGGTGAGGGCGTGGGCCGAGGTGGCCTTGGAGCGGACCATGTGCTCGGCGGTCCGCTTGCGGATGTTGGAGAAGGGGATGGACTCGTCGCCTCGGGCCACCGAAGCGGGCGCCGGCGCCGGGGCCGGGGCCGGGGCCGGCGCAGGGACCGGGGCGGGGGGCACCGGCGCCGCCACTGGCGCGGGCGCGGGCGCGACCGGAGCGGGGGCCGGCGGAGCGGGGGCGGGG
>DASXLH010000247.1:0-8909 GCA_036496335.1 Acidimicrobiales bacterium | reverse complement strand
ACGTTGCTGATGCGCAGCTCCGGCTTCGCCTCAGCAGCTGGGCGTGCACGCTGCCGCACCCCTCGGATCGGCGCCTCCGGCGGGCGCCTCCGGCACGTCACGTTGCTGATGCGCAGCTCCGGCTTCGCCTCAGCAGCTGGGCGTGCACGGAGCCGTACGGACCCGAGCTGCGCCTCCGGCGCGTCACCAGGGTGGAGGCGCCCCTTTCCGAACTGGGTGCCTCTGAAGCACGGAACCTGCTTGTACGGCACCCAGTTCGGGCCCGCTCTCGAACTGGGTGCCTCCGAAGCCCGGAACGGGCTTGTACGGCACCCGGTTCGAGGGTGGGGGTTACCGCTCGAGTTGGGTGAGGAGGGCTTGGGCCACGTCGGCGGGGGGATGGCCGGTTCCGGTGGCGACGTCGGCGAGCTCGGTGAGGCCGCTGGCCCGCTCTTTGTCGGCCAGGGCGAGCAGGCCGAGCAGCTCGGCCGGGTCCCACGAACCGGGGACAAGGCACTGGAAGCGGGCCGCGTCTCGGACGCGGCGCTGGGAGAGGCCGACCACCTTGCGCGGCCGGTCGCCGGGGACGCCGATCGTCACCTCCCCGGCGCCGATGCCGGCGAAGCACACCTTTCGGGACCACGGTCCCTCGAGGGAGGGGGCGAGGTGGACGGAGGCGTCCAGCCCGAGCCCCCGGAGGGCGGCGGCCCACGCCTGGCCCAGCCAGTGGAAGGAGACGGCCACGTCGTCCTGCCAGAGCGGGTCGCCGCGCGGCACCGTCACGTCGATCCAGAGGTCATGGTGGGGGTGCAGCAGCACGGCCCCGCCACCGCTCCGTCGGCGGACGAGATCGGCGCCGATGCGATCGGCGGCGGCCCGGTCGGCCTCGCGGAGCGACTGCGTGCTGCCGAGGACCAGGGCGGTCCGTCGCCAGGTGAGCACCTCCACCAGCCGGCGCCCGGTCAACAGCGGGCGGGCGTGCAGCTCGGCCGCCGAACCCCGGTGCTCGACCACCTCCCAGGCCAGCCGGGACGAGGCGGGCGTCACGCCGACTTCGTCGCCGCCACCCGGGCGCCGAGATACGGCTCCCAGGCGCTGGGCACCGAGCCGACGGCCACCGTGACCCAGGTGAGCTCACGCGGCGCGCGAGGGTGACGGCGCAGCGCCATCGTGGTCTCGGCCAACAGCCGGTCCCGCTTGCGGCTGTTGCAGGGACGGCAGGCCGCCACGACGTTGTCCCAGACGTGCTCGCCCCCGCGGCTGCGGGGCACCACGTGGTCGATGCTCTCGGCCTCCTCCCCGCAGTACTGGCAGCGGTGACCATCGCGGGCGAACACCGCCCGGCGGTTGAGGGGGGCGCGCCGCCGCACCGGGAGTCGCACGTAGGAGACGAGCCGGACCACGGACGGCACGGTCACCTGCAGCCGCGCCGAGTGCATGACCTGGTCGGAGGGTTGGAGCACTTCGGCCTTCTCGCTCAGGACCAGCACGACGGCGCGGCGCGCGGGAACGACGCACAGCGGCTCATAGGTGGCGTTCAGGACCAGCGCGCTGGTCATTCCGCCAGACGCTACCGGGACGGCCCGCTCCGATGAGGCGGCCGACCACCCTCCGCCGGCCCATGCACGAGCCGTGGCAGGCGGTCGCGAGCGGTGCTCATCCTCCGAGGTCGCCGCGCCAGGAGCGACACCAGCCCAGATAGGCGACGACGTCGGACGGCTCCGGCGCGCCCCGCCCCTCTCCGCCGTAGGCGGTCATCAGGCGGAACCGCAGGTAGGCGCGGTCGGGGACGGGGAGGAACGGTGGCTGGGCCCACCATCTCGGCGGGGCCAGGCGTCTCGCCTGGCCCACCGCCACCCCCCACAAGCGGGGCCGGGCGACCACGGCCGCCGCCACCCGCACCCAGCCGACAGCGGTGACGGGCCCTCCCCTCGCCGAGCCCGCCCCCGTCATGCCCACACCCGCAGGCCGAGCCCCTCCCAGGCCACCGCCCCCGCCCCGATCATCGGGCCGGAGGCGCCGAGGCCGGCGGGGCGCACCAGCGATCCGACGGAGAACTCGAGCCGACACACCCGGTCGACCTCGTCCTGGGCCGCCTCGAAGAACGGCGTACCGAACCCGAGCGCCACCGATCCGGCCACCACCGTCAGGGGAAGGTCGAGGAGGTTGCAGACCGACCCGACGGCCCGTCCCACCAGCCGTCCCGTCCTGGCCACCACGTCGGGCGTGGCCTCGGCCGCCGGGCGACCGGTCATGGCGGCGATCGCCGTGCCGGACGCCTCGGCCTCCAGGCAGCCCCGGGCGCCGCACGCACACCGCCGCCCGTCGGGCTCGACGATGACGTGGCCGATGTGGCCGGCGTTGCCACTGGCGCCGTCGAGCAGCCGACCGTCGACCACCACCCCTCCCCCGACGCCGGTGGAGACCACCATGGCCAGGAAGCTTCGCTCTCCGGCCGCGGCACCTCGCCAGCCCTCGGCCAGGGCGAGGGCCTTGGCGTCGTTGTCGACGTAGGTGGGAAGGCCGGTGGCGTCGGCCAGGCGGCGACCGAGCGGGAAGGCCCGCCACGCCGGGATGTTCAGGGGCGACACGGTCTCACCATGGGGTGCCATCGGGCCACCGCATCCGACGCCGCACGCCACCGGCGCCTCGAGGTCCGGACCGACGGCGCTGAGCGCTTCGGCCACGACCGCCATGAGGGCCGAGAACACGCCATCGGCGTCGACGTCCCGAGGTGTCGCCGCCGACGACCGGGCCAGGACGACCCCCTCCCGGGCGACCACGGCAGCCGCCAGCTTGGTGCCACCGACGTCGACTCCGAGCACCGTCGGCATTCGGGCCACCCTAGGCTCGGGCCGATGGAGAGCCCTCGGCCGGACGCTTCGCCCGCTTCGTTCGCCGAGGTCTTCGGGGCCATCACCGACAACATCGGACTCGTCCTGCAAGGCAAGCCCGAGGTCATCGAGATGGCCTTGGTCTGCATGGTGGCCGAAGGCCACCTGCTGGTCGAGGACGTCCCGGGCGTGGGCAAGACCAGCCTCGCCAAGGCGTTGGCGGCGTCGATCGACTGCCGATGGAGCCGGGTGCAGTTCACCCCCGATCTGCTGCCCTCCGACGTGGTCGGGGTCACGATCTGGAACCGGGGCACCAACGAGTTCGAGTTCCGACCGGGGGCCGTCTTCGCCAACATCGTGCTCGGGGACGAGATCAACCGGGCCTCGCCGAAGACGCAGTCCGCGCTACTGGAGGCCATGGAGGAGCGCCAGGTCACCGTCGACGGCGTCACCTACCCCCTCGAACCGCCGTTCATGGTCGTGGCCACCCAGAACCCCGTCGAGCACGAGGGCACCTATCCCCGGCCCGAGAGCCAGCTCGACCGGTTCCTCCTCCGCCTGTCGGTCGGCTATCCCTCGCCCCACGCCGAGCTCGAGATCCTCCAGACCCACGGGGGCACGTCCCCTGTGGGTGACCTCGGGCCGGTCGCCACGGTCAAGGACGTCGCCGCCATGGCGACCGCGGCCCGGGAGGTGCACGTCGCCCGTCCCCTTCGCGGCTACCTGGTGGAGCTGGCCAACGCCTCCCGCCGGCACCCGGCCCTGGCCATCGGCATGTCACCGCGGGCCACCCTCGCCCTCCAGCGCACATCCCGGGCCCGGGCCATCGCCCGGGGCCGCGACTACGTCGTGCCGGACGACATCAAGGCGCTGGCCGGCCCCGTGCTGGGCCATCGCCTCGTGCGGACCCCGGAGGCGACGATGCACGGCCTGACCGCCGACGACATCGTCGAGGAGATCCTGAGCGAGGTTCCGGTGCCCACGGCCCGGGCCAACGAGGGGTGATCACGCCGCAGGGCTGGCTGATCGCCTTCTTGGGCGCGTCCATGATCGTGGCCGGCCGGCTCTTCGGGTTGCTCGAGGTCCTGCTCGTCGGCGTCGGCCTGCTGGCCGTCGTCGGGGCCGGCGCCATCGTCGTGGCACGGGCGCAGACCCGTATGCAGGCAACACGGGTGCTGCGGCCGAACCGCGTCCACGCCGGCAGCCCCGGCCGGGTGGAGCTGCGGTTGACGAACACCGGGACCGTCCGCACCTCCGTGATCGAGCTGCGGGATCCAGTGGGCGAGGACCGGGTGGCCACCGTGCTGGTCGGTCCTCTGGCGGCGGGTGCGACGGTCGAGGCGCAGTACGCCATCGACACCTCCCGCCGGGGCATCGTGCCCATCGGTCCGCTGTCGGCCATCGCCGCCGACCCCTTCGGCGTGGCAAGGCGAACCGCCGAGCTGGCGGCACCGAGCCAGCTCACGGTCCTCCCGTTGGTGATGGCGGTGGTTCCCCTGCCCCACACCTCGGGTGACGATCCGCACGGCGGGACCGAGCACCCCACCACGGTGGTGGCCCGGGGTGACGAGTTCTACGCCCTGCGGCCCTACGCCGTCGGCGACGACCTCCGTCGGGTCCACTGGCCCACCACGGCCCGGCGGGACGAGCTCGTCGTCCGCCAGGACCAGCCTCCCTGGCAGGCCCGCTCGACGATCCTGCTCGACACCCGCGGCCGGGCCCACTCGTCGGCCTCCTTCGAGGCCGCGGTCTCGGCCGCGGCCAGCGTGGCCGTGGCCTGCATCGGGGCCGGACAGCTCGTCCGGCTGGTCACCACCGGCGGCCTCGACAGCGGCTCGGCTGCCGGTCGCACCCACCTCGACGACATCCTCGAGCAGCTCGCCGTGGTGAGGACCGACGTCCGGAGCATGGCCGACGGGCTGACCGTGCTGCACCTGGCCGGCATCGGCGGGGCGCTGGCCATGCTCCTCGGCCGGTCCGACGAGTCCATCCACCCCACCCGGGCCGTGCACGGGTTCCAGCGGGTCGTCGCCGTCACCTTCGACGCCACGCCCGGTGAGGCCCCGTTCGGGAACCTCGACTTCCCCGAGCGCTGGCGGCGCACCTTGGCCGCGGGCCGCGTCGGCCTGTCCGTCCGGTGACCACCGCCACCCCGAGCCGCCCGTCTGCCGTTCGGCCGGCCCCGCTCGGGCAGGGGTCGGGACGTGCGCTCGGACAGGACCGACCGCCGCCGCCCGGGAACGGCCGGCGCCAGGGACCGGGCCCCCTGCTGTGGGCCGAAGCGGCTCTGACGCTGCTGACGCTGACCGCCGTCCTCGGGCTCGCCCGGCTGGTCCAAGGCGGGGGCTATCTCGGCGCCGTCCTCGCCTGCACCCTCGGCGCCCACGGGCTGGCGATCGTGGCCCGCCGGCTCCGCTGGCCACCGTTGGTGCTGGGCCTGACCGGGGTCCTCGGCCTGATCGTCGTGCTGGGGATCGTGCACGTGCCCGGGACCACCTTCTGGGGCATCCCGACCCCGGCCACGCTGCACGAGCTCCGCCAGCAGCTGGCCAACGCCGGGCCAGCGTTCCAGGGCGCCGCTCCGCCGGCCCCGGTCGAGCCCGGCTACGTGGTGGCCTGGGCCGGGGCGGCCTGGATCGTCGCGCTCACCGCCGACGCCGCCGCCTTCCGGGCCCGCGCCACGTTCGAGTCGCTCGTCCCCGCCGGCGCCCTCTTCGTGTTCGCCAGCGCGCTCGGAACCAGCCGTGGGCGCCTCCCGGCCACCGTCGCCTACCTCGCCGCCACGCTCCTGGCGTGGCTCACGCAGCGTCTGGTCGGCCGAGCCGACACGGCCCGTTGGGTCGGTTCGGACGGCGGCAGCGGGCTGCGAGCCGTCGCCGGCGTCGGCGGCGTCGTGATCCTCAGCGCCGTGGCCGTGACCGCCCTGATCGGCCCCCACCTCCCAGGCGCCGCCGACGCCGCCCTCATCCATTGGAACGGCCACGACCCCGACTCGTCGGGCCGCGTCACCATCAGTCCGCTGGTCGACATCCGGACCCGCCTCGTCAACCAGTCCAGCGCCGAGGTCTTCACGGTCACGAGCACGGTCCGCAGCTACTGGCGTCTGACCGCCCTCGATGACTTCGACGGGCGGGTCTGGTCCTCGAACAATCGCTACACCCCCGTCGACGGCCGCTTCGACGGGACCGAAGACGCCCCCGCGGCCGACACCGAGCGCGATGTGCAGACGTTCCACATCAGCCAGCTGGCCAGCGCCTGGCTCCCGGCCGCCTACCGCCCCGTGGCCGTCAACGGCGTGTCCGCTCGAAACAACGCCGACACGAGCACGTTGCTCGCCGACCACAACACCACCAAGGGCCAGCAGTACCGCGTCGTGTCGGAGGTCCCGATCATGACCGCAGCTGAGCTCTCGGCCGCCCGGGCACCGGCTCCCGACGCCATCGAGAAGGCCGACACGGCGCTGCCCGACCACTTCCCGGCCCGGGTCACGGCGCTGGCCAAGCAGATCGTCGGCAACGCCTCCAGCCCCTACCAGAAGGCGTTGCGCCTCCAGGACTACCTGCGCAGCGACCTGTTCACCTACGACCTGTCGGTCGGCCCGGGCCAGAGCTCGGACGCCCTCGAGCGGTTCCTCTTCGTGACCCGCCGGGGCTACTGCGAGCAGTTCTCGGGCGCCTTCGCGGCCATGGCCCGCGCCGTCGGCCTCCCCGCCCGCGTGGCGGTCGGCTTCACCCCCGGGGATCAGACCGGTCCAGACACGTACCAGGTGCTGGGGCTGCACGGGCACGCCTGGCCCGAGGTGTACATCACCGGCTACGGGTGGGTGGCGTTCGAGCCCACCCCCGGCCGCGGGATCCCCAACGGCACCGACTACACCGGCGTACCCGACCAGCAGGCGTCGGGCAACGGGGCGACCGACCCGACCGGGGCCAACGGCCTCCCGACGCTCCCGCTGCCGGACACGACCGGCACCACCCAGCCGACGGCCGGCACGGCGTCCACCTCCGGCCTGACGTGGATCGCCCGGGCCCTCGTCGTGCTGGCCGTGCTGCTCGCCCTGCCGCTGGTCTGGCTCCTCGGCCTCGAGGGCGCTCGACGGGTCCTGCGTCAACGGCGACGCGATGCGGCCAGCGAACCGGCCGACCGGGTCGTGGTGGCCTGGCAGGAGGCCTCGGCCGCACTCCTCGGCGCCGGGGTCAGGCGTGACCCGTCGGAGACACCCGATCAGTTCGCGGCGCGCCTCGCCGAGGACCGGGTGGTGTCACCCGGCCCCGTGGCGGAACTGGCCAGCACCACCACCGCGGCTGTCTACGCCCGGGGCTCGATGAGCGAAGCCGCCAGCGAACGCGCCGCCGTGCTGGCCGAGTCGATCGACGCCGAGGTCAACCACTCACTGCGCTGGTGGCGCCGGTGGCTCGTGCGGATCGACCCGCGGACGCTCTGGGCTTCTCCCGGCTGAACACCGCCCCACGCGGCCACGCGAGCGTGATGGCGACTAGTTGTGGTCGTCGCCTCGGAACCGGTTGCGCATGCGCTCGCCGGCCGAGCCGAAGCGTTGCCGGACCCCGGACGCCCGCACCGAGTCGGTGAGCGCCTGCAGACCGGCGCGACCCATCCGCCTGAGGTTGCGCTCGACCAGGATCGCCGAGCCCAGCATCACGAAGAAGCCCAGGCCGCCGAGGACGACCGAGGTGGCGAACGTGGCCAGCATCAGGACCAGTCCGGCGACGAAGCCGAGCGAGGCCCAACGCAGGTTGCGGCCGGCATGGCGGTACACCGTCGTCGAGGTGACCTCGCGGACCAGCTGCGGGTCGGAGGCATACAGCTGCTGCTCGATCTCCTGGAGGATGCGCTGTTCGTCCTCGGAAAGCGGCACGGGCCCTGCTCCTCTCACCCACGGCGGGCACCACGAGTCTCGCACGCCGACCGCTGATCGACAACGCGCACGACCGCGAATCCGCCGGCGTTGCCGATCTGGAGAGGGCGGGACGGACCGATCAGGACCCGTCGGGACCCCACTGGGTGTCACCGCGGCGCTTCGGACCGCGCTTCGCCGTGGATGCCGGGCCGATCATGGCGTCGCCGAACCGGTCCCGGATCTCGTCCATCGCCCGGGTGGCCTCCGACCAGGCGGCCGCGACGACCTCCGGCGGGCGCGTCTCGGATCCCGAGGCCGCCTCGGGGCCGCCGGAGCTCGGCCCGCCCGAACCGCCGCCGCCCAGCAGCTCGTCGAGGGAGAGCTGACGGCTCGTCTCCTCGACCATGCCGGAGACGCTGACCCCGAGGAGTCGGACGCCCTCCCCTGGATCGATGCCCGCCAGCAGCGGGCGGGCCGCCTCGACCAGGGCCTGGCCCCCGTCGAGGGCCTCCCGGAGCGTCACTGAGCGGGTGATGGTCCGGAAATCGGCGTACCGCACCTTCACGGTGACGGTCCGACCAGCCAGGCCGGCCCGGCGCAGCCGGCTGGCCACCCCATCGGCGAGTCGCACCAGCTCGGGTCCGAGCGTGTCGAGCCCGTGGTGATCCTGGGCGAAGGTCTCCTCGTGGCCGATCGACTTGGCCCGCACCGCCGCCAGCACCGGGCGCTCGTCGCGGGCCCAGGCCAGGTCGTGCAGGTGGCGGCCCTGGTGGTTGCCCAGCGCGGCCGTGAGGGCCTCCACCGGGGCGGCCGCTAGGTCGCCCACCGTGCGGATCCCCAGCTGGTCGAGCCGGCGCCCGGTGGCGGGACCCACGCCCCAGAGCGCCCGGATGGGATGGGCATGGAGGAAGACCAGCTCGTCGGCCGCCGTCACCTCCACGACGCCGGGACCGGGGATCGGCCCGGCCAGCGACGCGACCGGCTTGGCTGCCTCCGACGCCAGCTTGGCCGTGAGCTTGCGGGGTGCCACACCGACCGAGCAGGTCAACCCGAGCTCGGCGAGCACCTGCTCACGCAGGTGGCGGGCGATGGTGGTCCCGTCACCCAGGAGGCGACGCGCCCCGGTCACATCCAGGAACGCCTCGTCGAGAGAGATCCCCTCGACGAGCGGGGTGACGGCCCGGAACAGGTCGAACACCGCCGCCGACAGCTCCTGGTAGCGCCAGTACCGGCCGGGC
>DASXLH010000246.1:0-3210 GCA_036496335.1 Acidimicrobiales bacterium | reverse complement strand
ATGGCCAAGGTCGACACCATGCCGATCTGGGTGGCCGCCGGGCTGGGCGTCCTGCTCCAGCCCTGGCCGTTCGTGGCCGCCGGGGCGGCATCGGTGGCCGGCATGGACTTGTCGGCGTGGGCCGTCGTCTCCCTGGTCCTGTTCGGTGTGCTCGCCACGTCGAGCCTCCTCACTATGGAGGTCTACGTCATCCTCGCCCCCGAGGGCGGACAGATCCGGTTGACCCGACTCCGGACCTGGCTGGAGGTGAACCGCAGCCAGGTCCTCACCGTCCTGGCTCTGGTCCTGGGTGCAGCCCTCGTCGTCAAGGCCGGCATCCAGCTGCTCTCGTGACGACCACCCTCGAGCCCCGCAGCGCGCTGGCGGTGCCGAACCTGCGTCGCTTCCTCATCGGGCAGGGGATCTCGAACATCGGCACGTTCTTCCAGGTGGTGGCGCAATCGCTGCTCGTGCTCGACCTGACGGGGAGCGGTCTGGCGCTCGGGGCGGCGATGGGCATGCAGTTCCTCCCGTTGCTGATCCTCGGTCCTTCTGCCGGAGTCGTCATCGACCGGGTCCGCATCCCCCGGCTGCTGACCGCCACCGCCGTCCTCGCCGGGATCGAGGCGCTGACGCTCGGCCTGCTCACCACCACCGGCCACATCAACGTGGCCTGGATCCTCGGCCTCTCCTTCGTGCTCGGGATCGCGCAGGTGGGAGATCGGGCCGCCGCCCAGGCCTTCCTCACCGAGCTGGTGCCGCGGGAGCAGCTCCCCAGCGCGGTCGGGCTGGCCGCCGTCGCCCAGTCCGTCGGACGACTCGGGGGCCCGGCGCTGGCCGCCGCCCTGTATGCCTGGCGGGGCGCAGCGGTGTGCTTCTACTGCAACGCCGCCTCTTACGGCGCGGTGGTGCTGTCCCTGCTCTGGTTGAACCGCAGCGAGCTCCTTCCCCGGATCCCGCAACCGCGTGTCGCCGGGCAGCTGCGGGAAGGCCTGCGCTACGCCTGGCGCTCGTCCTTGCTGCGCCAGGTGCTGATCGTCAACGCCGTCGTCGGCGCTCTCACCTTCAACTTCCCGATCTTCTACTCGTCGCTCGTCAGGCTGACCTTCCACGCCGGACCCGGCGCCTTCGGCGTGGCCGAGTCGCTCAACGCCATCACCGCCGTCGCCGGCGGCTTCGTCCTGGCACGGTGGCTGCATCGACCGACGTTGCGGCTGTTCGCCCTCTCGTGCGGGCTCCTCGGGCTCTCCATGCTCTACAGCGCGCTCTCGCCCACCGTGACGCTCTTCCTCGTGGGAATGCCCGCGTTCGGGATGGTGGTCGTCACCTACCAGACGATCGGACAGTCGCTCCTCCAACAGCACACGCCCGGTTCGATGCAAGGCCGGATCATGAGCCTCTTCGTGCTGGGGACGATGGGCACGACCCCGGTCGGCGGCCTCGTGGTCGGCTGGATCATCGACGCGCGATCTCCTCGGGCCGCGATCGCCCTCGGCGGGATCGCCCCGCTCCTGTGTGCGGTGGTCCTCCTGGGTCTGTCACGACGCCGCCACGACCCGACGGGCGACGAACCTCGGCTGGAAGGCGACTCCGGTCCGCTGGCGGGCGTGGGGGCCGGGGCCGAAGCCGCGAACGCGCCGGGGTGACTGCCGGGCGGGTCGGCCCTCGAGGGTGAGGGCGCCGGTCAGGGGTCGGGGGGTCCAGCCTGGGCGGCGGCCGTGAAGGCGGGGAGCACGGCGCTCCAGCCGCTGACGTTCGCCTCCCGCCTGGAGGGCCCGTCGGCGCTGAGCCGCTCCCAGCCGGCGTGCACGATGTCGAGTCGGGTGGAGCCGTCGTCGAGGTCGACGAAGGTCAGCTCGACGTCGGTCGCCTCGCTGGCGTCGAGGCCGATGTGCCAGCGGTAGGCGAGGCGGCGGGGCGGATCCCAGCCCGTGATGCGGCCCCAGTCGATCTCGACGCCGTCCGCGGTCCGCTCGTAGAGCCGCCCGCCGTCGCGTGGCTCGAGCACCACCAGCGTGTCCGGATCACCTGATGCCGTGTGCCCTCGAGGCCACCACTTCGCCAGGCGGGTCGTCCAGACCTCGAAGGCGTGGGCGGCGGGGCAGCGGATGACGAAGCTGAGTCGCAGCGGCTCCATCAGGCCGGGCGCCGTCGGCGACCCGCGCCGGCCGCGGACGCGGCCTCGCCCGAGGTGGCGGCCCGAGAAGCGACCGGCCGCCCGCCCGGACCCGGCGCGGCCGGGCCGGTGTTCTCGGCCAGCAACCGGAACCTCGTCACCGCCTCGCCCCACACCTGGGTGAGGTAGGCGTCGACGGCCTGCACGCCGCGCAGCTCCAACCGGTAGATGCGCCGGGTGCCCCGCGCCTCCTCGACCACGAGCCCCGCGTCCTTCAGGAGGCGGAGGTGGCGGGAGACGGCCGGCCGGCTGATCGGCAGGCCGTCGGCGAGCTGCCCGACGGACCGCTCGCCGGTGCCGAGGAGCTGGAGGATGGCTCGCCGGTTCGGGTCGCCGAGCGCCTCGAAGGGGTCGCCGCCAGGCGCGGGTGAACCGCCGCCAGGCGGAGGGGAATCCGGGATCACGGCTTCGAGGTCGACGAGCCGGTTGCGGGTAGGGCCCGCATCCGGTTGTTGCGGGCACCGTGCTCGACCTCGGCCAGGCCGAGCTGTTCCAGCACGGGCGGCACATAGGTCGCGAAGCGGCCCCGGAGGCCCTTCTTGATCCCGTACCAGCCGCCCACCGGGTTGTCCTCCGACCTCGCCCATGCCTCGACCGAACCATCGGGGGCGGGTTTCTGCTCGTCGGTGTTCCCCAGCGCCACCCAGTCCCCACGGTCGCGCAGCATCGCCCCCAGGTCGTCGATGCAGCGGAGGTGATAGCGCAGTTGGGTCTTGCCGACCTGGACGACCAGCGAGGGTGGATCGAGGCTCTCGTCCCGGTGCGCCGAGAACGTCGAGCCGCCCGTGGGCGTGGTCAGCACCCACGGGTGCTCCGGCGTCCCGTCGGGCTCAGCCATCGTCGGCCCCGTCCACCCGGAACCGGTAGGACCCGACCACCGACGCTCCCGACGGGGTCGGCCCCTCCTCGCAGCGGTCGGCGATGTCCCGTGTGAAGTCCTGGAACGCCTGGGTGGCGCCGAGCGGGTTGCTGCCGTCGTCGGTCTCCACCTGGGCGACGTGCACGAAGCTGACCCCGTCGTCGAGGCGGAAGGTGACGTAGCGCAGGCCATCCGG
>DASXLH010000245.1:0-3861 GCA_036496335.1 Acidimicrobiales bacterium | reverse complement strand
CAACAGGTGCTGGGCCATGTGCCAGGCGAGGCTCTGGCCCGTGAGGGCGTCGAAGGGTGGCGACACCGCCACGAGCGCGGCCGCGCCGCTGGCGATGAGCAGCATCGAGTGCCGGTCAGCCACAGCGCACCGAGTGGAAACCGATGACGTACAGCTCCTCCAGCCCGATCAGCAGGATGTTGACCAGGCCCACGATCACCGCCAGCCGGCCCAGCATGAGGTGGCGGCCGCCGACGCTCTCGGCGTCCTCAGCCTCGGAGGTCCTGGTGAGGCGCCAGCCGAGGGCGGTCGCCACGCCGGCCACGACCAGGGTCACGGCCGTGACGGCATGCGTCCGCCACTCCGTGCCGGGCTGGGTGCAGGTCAGTCGGGCGGTGGAGGCGATGTAGAGGATGTGGACCGTCCAGGCGCCGATCGACCCGAAGAGGGGGAACCACAGCAGTGCCACGCCCTTCAGCCCATAGAGGTCGGTCGGTTCCGTGTCCGTCTGCGGAGTTCGACCTCTCATCGGAGGTGGCCCAGCAGGAAGACCGTCGGCATGACGAACAGCCACACGGCGTCGACGAAGTGCCAGTAGAGCGCCGCCACCTCGGCGCTGCGGTGGTGACCGCGGTCATAGCGTCCGAGGGCGGCCTTCACCACGACCACGGCCACCATGGCGAGGCCCACCCCGAGATGGATGGCGTGCAGCCCGACGATGGCGTAGAAGCCGGAGGCGTAGGCGCTGTCCCGCCAGCCGTAGTGCAGGGCCTGGAAGTCGTGGATGGTGTAGGCGAGGAACGCCGCTCCCATGAGCCAGGCCACGGTCATGAAGGTGCGGAAGGCCACCAGCCGGCCACGGGCCAGCGCCCGTTCAGCCGCCAACACGGGGATCGAGCTGGCCCACAGCACGAAGCTGAAGGGGATCGTGAGGCGCAGGTCGGGCAGCTCCGTGCCGGCCGGAGGCCAGGAGGGCGAGGAGGCCCGGAGGTACAGCCAGGCGGCCAGGAGGATGGCGAACACCATCCCTTCCGTCGTGATCACCAGGAGCATCCCCCACCAGGCCACCGAACGACCCGGCCGGGGCGCGGCGCCGATCGGAACCGAGCCGGCCGCCACCACGGTCATGGCAGGTCCTCCTCGGTGCGCCAGGCCCAGGTGGCCGCCGCCACCACGACCGAGACGATCCCGGCGGCCAGCACCAGGCCCGCGCTCACCAGCAGGCCGGTGAACAGCACGGCGATGCCGGCAGCGGTGAGGACGGGCACCCAGCTCTCGTGGGGGATCCACAGGTCCTCCTGCGGACGGGTGACGAAGCCCTCCGTCACCGGCGTACGCCGGTCGACGGCCCCCGCCAGCGTGAGGCCGTCGGTGCCGGGGCCTTCGCCGACGGCGTAGCGCAACGGCGTCGCGTCCCACAGCGGATGCCTTCCCTCGACCACCGGCAGCGCTGCGAAGTTGAACTCGGGTGGCGGCGAGGTGGTCGACCACTCCAGGCTGTCGGCCTCCCATGGATCGTCAGCGACCGGCTCCTTGCGCCGCACCGCCCGGACCCAGTTCCACAGGCTCAGGCCCGTGCCGAGCGCGAAGAACACCGAGCCGACGCTGGCGATCAGGTTGAGCGTGCCCCAGCCGAGCCCGTTGTCGTAGGTGAAGACCCGCCTCGGCATGCCGAGCAGCCCGAGGATCTGCATCGGGAAGAAGGTGACGTTGAACGCCACGAACATCACCCAGAAGCTCCACCGGCCGAGCCGCTCCGAGAGGGCCCGGCCCGTCATCTTCGGGCCCCAGAAGTACATGGCCCCGAAGATCGGGAAGACCACCGCGCCGTTGAGCACATAGTGGAAGTGGGCGACGATGAAGTACGAGTCGGTGGCCTGCCAGTCAAAGGGCATGACGGCCGCCATCACGCCGGTCATGCCGCCGAGCAGGAAGATGAAGAAGAAGCCGAGGCAGAACAGCATCGGCACGCCGAGACGGACCCTTCCCCGCCACATGGTGGCGATCCAGGCAAAGAACTGCACGGCGCTCGGTAGGGCGATCACGAAGCTGGCGGCGGAGAAGACCGACATGGCCAGCAGCGGCACGCCGGTGGCGAACATGTGGTGGACCCACACGCCGAAGGACAGGAAGCCGATGCTCACCAGGGAGGCGACGATCCAGAGGTAGCCGGTCAGGGGTCTTCGGGAGAAGACCGGCACGATCATCGACACCATGCCGGTGGCGGGGACGAAGAGGATGTACACCTCCGGATGGCCCCAGAACCAGAAGAGATGTTGGTACAGAAGGACATTCCCTCCGGACCCGGGTACGAAGAAGGCGGTGCCGAAGAGCCGGTCCAGCTCCAGGAGCCCAGCCGCCAGCGACACCGCCGGTACCGCGAACAGCGCCATGAAGGAGAAGACGAGCATCGACCACACGAAGATCGGCATCCGGTTGAGGGTCATCCCCGGCGCCCTCATCTTGAAGATGGTCACGATGAAGTTGATGGAACCAGCCGTCGTCGACAGCCCGACGAAGACGATCCCGAGGCCCCAGAAGTCGATGTTCAAGCCCGGCGAGAAGGTGCTGGACGTGAGCGGCACGTACCCGAACCATCCGCCGCTCGGCGCCGAGCCGATGAGGAAGCTCGAGTACATGAAGACGCCGGCGAAGAAGAACACCCAGTAGCTGAAGGCGTTGAGACGGGGGAAGGCCACGTCCCGGGCCCCGATCTGGAGCGGCACCAGGTAGTTGCCGAAGCCGGCCAGCACCGGGGTGTTGAACAGGAAGATCATCGTGGTCCCGTGGACCGACATCAGCTCGTTGTAGGTGTCGGGACCGATGAGATGGCTGTCCGGCTGGGCCAGCTGGGCCCGCATCGCCAGGGCCATCAGCCCGCTCATGAAGAAGAAGACGAAGGCCGTGTACACGTAGCGGATGCCCAGGCGCTTGTGGTCGACCGTGGTGAGGAAGCCGATGATCCCGGGGCGGTCGTGCCACAGGGTCTCGAGCGGTTCGAGCGGGGCATCCTGGCTGGCAGGCCCGGGAGGGGCGACGGTCATCGAAGGGCCTCCAGATAGGCGACGAGCTCGTCGACCTCGGCCGGCGAGAGCCGTGACGGCGGCATGAGGACCCCGGGCTTCAGCGTCGAGGGGTCGTCGATCCAGCGCCGGAGGTTGTCGGGGGTGTTGGCCACCGTGTGGGCACCGATCCACGCCCGGCTCCCGATGTCACTGAGGTCCGGCCCGACCGTGCCCGTGGCGGCGGTGCCCCGCACGGTGTGGCAGGCCGAGCAGGTCGACCGCTGGAAGAGCGCCTCGCCGGCCAGGTCGGTCGGTTCGGGCGGTGACCGCTCGCCGGCGGACCAGGCGGCGTAGTCATCGGCCGACTGGACCACGACGACGAAGCGCATGTTGGCGTGCTCGACGCCGCAGAACTCGGCGCATTCACCGAGGAAGGTGCCGGTGCGGCGGGCCCGCAGGGTCAGCACGTTCGTCTGGCCGGGGATCACGTCGAGCTTGCCGGCCAGCTGAGGCACCCAGAAGCTGTGGATCACGTCGACGGAGCGCAGCTGGATGTCGACCGTGCGGCCCACGGGGACATGGATCTCGTTGGCCGTCCGCACCGCCCCGTCCGGGTAGGTCACGTCCCACCACCATTGGTGGGCGACCACGTCGACCCGCAGAGCGTCGGGAGTGTTCCGTCGCAGCGCCACCGACGTGGTCACCGTGAGGAAGGCGAGGACGCCGAGCACGGCGATGGGCATGACGATGCCGCCCCACCAGATGAAGCCGATGTCCTCGTCGCCGTCGGCGCCACGCCGCTCGATGGCGGCCCCTTCGCCCGCTTCGCCCGCCGACACCTCGGTGGAAGGACGCTGGCGGCGGACGACGGCGAAGG
>DASXLH010000244.1:0-5458 GCA_036496335.1 Acidimicrobiales bacterium | reverse complement strand
GTCGTTCGGACCCGCCTGTCGGGCAGCACGAAAGGTGCCTCGGCGACCGCCACGCTGACCTGAGTCCAGCCCGTCCTCGCGACCCGCCACCGGGGGCGCGGCGGTCCGGGTCGGCCGATCAGGCTCGGGCCGGCGTGCGGCGGTGGAGAGGCGCCGACCGATTAGGGTCCTCGCCGCCATGGGCTTCATCATCCTCATCCCGCTGTTCGCCCTGCTGTACTTCATGACCATCAGGCCCCAACAGCGGCGGGTGCAGGCCCAGCGGGCGCTGGTCCGCTCGCTGGAGGTCGGCGACGAGGTCGTGACGGTCGGTGGGTTGATCGGGAGGATCACGGTCCTCGGTGACCGGGAGGTCCGCCTCGACGTCGGCGGGACCGAGGTGCGGGTGGCGCGGGCGGCGGTCACCGAACGTCTCGAGATCCCCGCGGAGTAATGCGCCGGCCGCGGCTCTGGCCGCTGATCACCATCCTGGTCGTCGCCTTCGGGGGACTGCTGGCCACGCTCGTGGTCGGCAACTCGCCCGCGCTCGGCCTCGACCTGCAGGGCGGCGCCTCCGTGGTCCTCCAACCACCGCCCGGCACGCCGGCCGACACCATCGACCAGGCCATCTCGATCATCCGGAGCCGGGTCGATGCGCTCGGCGTGGCCGAGCCGCAGATCACCCGGCAGGGCAGCGCCATCGTCGTCGAGCTGCCGGGCGTGAAGGACCAGGCCAAGGCCGTCGGCCTCGTGGGCGACACGGCCGAGCTGCGGTTCCGGCCGGTACTCGGCACGCTCCCGCCCGAGGGCGCCACCACGACCACGACCATCCCGGGGACCACGACCACCGCCCCCGGAGGGGCCACCACGACCACGACGGTCGACACCGCCGCCATCCCGACCACCAGCCGGGCCGACAACAAGGCCGACGCCCAGGTGGTCCTCCCCATGAAGGACGGCCAGAGCCGTCTGGTGCTGGGCCCGGCCGCCCTGGTCGGCAAGGACGTCAGCAGCGCCTCGGCGGAGGTGAGCAGCGCCGGCGAGTGGACGGTCCAGCTCAACCTGAAGCCCGAGGGCGCGGTCAAGTTCAACCAGCTGGCGGCGACCTGTTACCCCGGCACCAACCCGACGTGCCCGGGGGTGCCCGACAGCACCGGCGCCGTGGGCCCGGGCCGCGTCGCCATCGAGCTCGACGGTGTCGTGCAGTCGGCCCCGCAGTTCCAGTCCGACTCCTTCAGCGGACCGGTGCAGATCACCGGTCAGTTCAAGGAGTCGGAGGCCAAGCAGCTCGCCCTGGTCCTGCGTTACGGCGCCCTGCCGGTGCAGCTCGAGCAGCAGTCGGTCCGGACCGTGTCCGCCTCGCTCGGCACCGACTCGCTCCGGGCCGGGATCATCGCCGGGGCCATCGGCACCGCCCTCGTGCTCCTCTACATGGTCCTCTACTACCGCAAGCTCGGCCTGGTGGTCATCGGCGGCCTCATCGTCTGGTCCGCCCTGCAGTGGACGATCATCAGCTACCTGGGTTCCACCCGGGGCCTGGCGTTGAGCCTGGCCGGCGTCACGGGCATCGTGGTGTCGGTGGGCGTGACCGTCGACTCCTACGTCGTCTACTTCGAGCGACTGCGTGACGAGATCCGCCTGGGTCGGCCGCCCCGCACGGCCGCCGACCGGAGCTTCACCCGCGCCTTCAAGACAATCCTGGTGGCCGACGCGTCCGCCCTCATCGGCGCGATCACGCTGTACTGGCTGACGGTCGGGGCGGTCCGCGGCTTCGCCTTCTACCTGGGTCTGTCCACCGTGCTCGACATCACCGTCACCTGGTGCTTCACGCGGGTGGTGGTGGGCCGGCTCGCTCGTCGACCCTCGTTCGCCAGCTACCGGTTCCTGCGCCCACCGCGCCAGCCGGTCCCCGTTCCCGCCGGAGTGGCCTCATGAGCGTCTTCACCCGCCTCTACGACGGCCAGACCAACTACCCGTTCATCCCCAGGTGGCGGATCTGGTTCGCCATCTCGGGCGTCGTGGTGCTGGCCGGCACGATCGCCCTGTTCACCAACGGGCTCAACCTCGGCATCGACTTCAAGGGCGGGGTGGCCTGGGAGGTGCCGGCCGGCAAGGCCAGCGTCGCCGAGGTGCGCGACAAGGTGGCCGCCGCCGGGATCACCGATCCGAACGTGCAACGCCTGGGCAGCAAGTCGGCCGGCGACGTGATCCGGGTGCAGGCCGAGACGGTGGGCAAGGCCGACAGCACCAAGGTGACCGAGCTGCTCTCGCAGCTCACGGGTGCACCGGTCACGAAGGTCTCCTACGACGAGGTCGGGCCGTCCTGGGGGGGTGAGATCACCCACAAGGCGGAACGGGCGCTGGTCGTCTTCCTGGTCCTGGTCACGGCGTTCATCGCCGTCCGCTTCGAGTGGCGCATGGCGTTGGCCACCTTGGTGGCCCTAGTCCACGATGTGCTCGTCACCGTCGGCATCTTCGCCATCTTCCAGTTCCAGGTCACCCCGGCCACCGTCGTCGCCTTCCTGACCATCCTCGGCTACTCGATCTATGACGGCATCGTCGTGTTCGACCGCGTCGACGAGGACGCCAGGTCGCTGGCCGCCTCCGGGTCGATGACCTACTCGAACATGGTCAACGGCGCCATGAACCACGTCCTGATGCGGACGCTCAACACCTCGATCACCGCCGTGATCCCCATCGCCTCCCTGCTCGTGGTGGGGTCGGCCATCCTGGGAGCCAGCACGCTGCAGGACTTCGGCCTGGCTCTCTTCATCGGCCTCGTCTCGGGCGCCTACTCATCGATCTTCATCGCCTCGCCCACCCTCGCCCTGCTGAAGGAGCGAGAGCCCCGGTGGGCCAACCTCCGGCGCCGTCTCGAGTCCAAGGGCCCGGCCGCGGCCGCCGCTCCTGCCCTGGTCGGGGCGGGAGCCGGCTTCGTCGACGTCGCCACCCGGACCGAGCCCGAGCGGCCCATCCGCAGCGTGTCCGAGGAAGCTGCCATCCGCGCCCGGGCCCGCAAGAAGGGCAAGCGGCGCTGACCTCGACCCCGGTGTCGCCACCTCCCGAGCCCGAGCCGTGCCGGCCGGGACCCGCCCGGCAGGGGGTTCGGCGCCGGGCCAGTCGGCTGTAGCGTCGACCCATGGTGGCGCGCGCCGATCTCCAGACCGGGGATCTGACCGCGCGCCGCACCCCCGCCCCGTCGGCGGCGCCGCGCTTCGCCTCCCTGGTGCGCGACGTGGCCGACTTCCCGACGGCCGGCGTCGTGTTCAAGGACATCACGCCCGCCCTGGCCGATGCCGAGGCGCCGCGGGAGATGGTCGACGGCATGGCGGCGGGGGTCGCCGATCTGACCGTCGACCTGGTGGTCGGCATCGAGGCGCGGGGATTCCTGGTGGCGGCTCCGCTGGCCTACCGGATCGGAGCCGGGCTCACGCTCGTGCGCAAGGCGGGCAAGCTCCCGTCGGCCATCGAGCACGAGTCGTACGCCCTCGAGTACGGCGACGACCGCCTCGAGATCCATGCCGACGCCATCCGACCGGGCGAGCGGGTCCTGGTGGTCGACGACGTGCTCGCCACGGGGGGCACGGCGGGGGCGACGGTGCGCCTGGTCGAGCGGCTCGGCGGCCAGGTCATGGGCCTCAGCTTCCTGATCGAGCTCTCGTTCCTCGGGGGCCGCTCGAAGCTGGCCGACCGGCGGGTCGACTCGCTGGTGGTGACCTGATGGCCACCGTCGACCGCGTCCTGCCGTGGCGCCGGGGGGCGGTCCCAGCCGACGAGATCGCGCCGCTCCTCGCTTCGTTCCGGGCCAGGCATCCGAAGAGCCCGACGGCGATGATCAGCCGGGCCTACGCCGAGGCCGCCAACGCCCATCTCGGTCAGGTCCGCAACTCCGGCGAGCCCTACATCGAGCACCCGCTGGCCGTGTCCAAGATCGTTGCCGATCTCGGCCTCGACGATGTCTCGATCTCGGCCGCGCTCCTCCATGACGCGGTCGAGGACACCACCCTCACGGTCGAGGAGATCCGCAACACCTTCGGCAACGAGGTGGCCGACATCGTCGACGGGGTCACCAAGCTCGACCGGATCCGCTTCGACACCAAGGAGCAGCAGCAGGCCGCGACCATGCGCAAGATGCTGGTGGCGATGGCGAAGGACCTGCGGGTCCTGCTCATCAAGTTGGCCGACCGGCTCCACAACATGCAGACGATCGCCTCGATGCCGACCTGGAAGCAGGCTCGCACCGCCCAGGAGACGCTCGAGATCTACGCCCCGCTGGCCCATCGCCTCGGGATGCAGGAGATGAAGCAGCAGCTGGAGGACCTGTCCTTTGCCGCCCTCCATCCCAAGCGCTACGCCGAGATCGAGCAGATGGTGTCGACCCGCAGCCCGGAGCGCGACATCTACCTCGCCCAGGTCCTGGCCGAGGTCCGCCTGCGCCTGGAGGAGCTGCACATCCACGGCGACGTCAGCGGCCGCCCCAAGCACCTCTGGTCGATCTACGAGAAGATGGTCGTCAAGGGCCGCGAGTTCGACGACATCTACGACCTGGTCGGCATTCGGGTCATCGTCGACCGCGTGGAGGACTGCTACGCCGCGCTCGGGTCGATCCACGCCACCTGGAAGCCGGTGCAGGGCCGCATCAAGGACTACATCGCCATGCCGAAGTTCAACCTCTACCAGTCGCTGCACACGACGGTGGTGGGCCCCCAGGGCAAGCCGATCGAGGTGCAGATCCGCACCCGCGAGATGCACAACCGCTCGGAGTACGGGGTGGCGGCGCACTGGGCCTACAAGGACCGTGTCACCTCCACCGACATGGCCTGGTTGAGCCGCATCGTCGAATGGCAGTCGGAGACCGGCGATCCCGACGAGTTCATGAAGACCCTCAAGGTCGACCTCGACCAGGAAGAGGTCTTCGTGTTCACCCCGAAGGGGAAGGTCATCACCCTCCCCGACGGCGCCACGCCCATCGACTTCGCCTATGCCATCCACACCGACGTCGGTCACGCCTGCATCGGCGCGCGAGTCAACGGGCGCCTGCAGCCGCTCGACTCGAAGCTGGCGTCGGGCGACACGGTGGAGATCTTCACCTCCAAGGTCGAGCACGGGCCCTCGCGAGACTGGCTCCAGATCGTGGCCAGCCCCCGGGCCCGCAACAAGATCCGCCAGTGGTTCTCCCGCGAGCGGCGGGAGGACGCCCTCGAGTCCGGGCGTGAGGAGCTCACCCGGGCGCTGCGCCGTGAAGGGCTGCCCGTGCAGAAGGTGCTCGGCGGGCCGCAGCTCGCCGAGGTGGCGGTCGACATGTCGTACACCGACGTCGAAGGACTGCTGATCGCGGTCGGCGAGCACCACGTCTCCGGTCAGTCGGTGGCCCAGCGCATCTCGCGCGACCTGCGCTCCGGCGAGGGGGAGGAGCAGATCCCCGTCACCGCTCGGGCGCCGCGCCGACGCAAGCCGGCTTCGGGCATCCACGTCGAGG
>DASXLH010000243.1:0-2708 GCA_036496335.1 Acidimicrobiales bacterium | reverse complement strand
AACCATCTTCGTGTAGTGCCCGGCCCCGGACGGCCCCACGTGGGCGTAGCCGTCGGGGGGCGCCAAAGCGGTGAAGATGGGCTCCAACCGGTCGACCGCCTCGTCGGGACCTCCCACCATCAGGCAGTACCCCACCTGGAGGCCCCAGATGCCTCCGGACACCCCGGCGTCCACGAAGTGCAGACCCGCCGGCCGGAGCTCCTCGGACCAACGTTGCGCGTCGCGATACGGCGAGTTCCCGCCGTCGACGATCGTGTCGCCGGCGGTCAGCAACTTGGCCAGGGCGGCGACGCTGGACTGCGTGATCTCCCCCGAGGGGACCATCAGCCACACCGCCCGGGGTGCCTCCAACGCGCCGACGAGCTCGTCGAGCGAGTGCGTGCCCTGCGCTCCCTCGGCTTCCGCGGCCGCGACAGCGGCGGCGTTCGGGTCGTAGACGGCGACCTCGTGGCCCTTCTCGATGAGGCGCTTCGTCATGTTGGCGCCCATCCGTCCGAGCCCGACCATGCCGATCTTCACGAGCGTTCCTCCGGTGGTTGGCAGATCCTCAGCATCGCGGACGCCCTGCCCCGCAGAGCCGCCCTTCGTCCTGTGTGCAGGTCTTCCTGCGGGGGGCAGGCTGCCACGCCGCCAATGGTGCACCTGTCCGGGCCAAACGCGGCGCGCGTCCTCCCGTCGCGGCGCGGGTGTCCACCCGGGGGGTAGACCTCACGGCGTGCGGGCGGAGCAGATGACCGAAGCGGTGGCGTTCCACGGCGAGGGTCCGGTCTGGTGGCCCGGCTGGGGTGGCCTGCGCTGGGTCGACATGCTCGCCGGCGACGTCCTGAACCTCGAGCCGGACGGGACGGTCGGGCGTCGCCACGTCGGTTCCGTGGCCGCGGCGGTGCGCCCCCGCCGTGGAGGCGGCGCCGTGCTCGGCGTCGAGCGCGGGTTCGCCCTCGAGGAGCCCGACGGCACGCTCACCACCCTCCCGCCGCTGTGGGACAGCGACGGCCTGCGCATGAACGACGGCGCCTGCGATCCCGACGGCCGCTTCTACTGCGGCTCCATGGCCGCCGACCGGGCACCCGGCACGGCGGCGCTGTTCCGGCTCGATCCCGACGGGTCAGTCACGAAGGTCACCGACGCCACCGTCTCCAACGGGCTGGACTGGAGCCCTGACGGGCGTCTCGCCTACTACGTCGACACCGACACCCACCGGATCGATGTCTTCGATTACGACGCCGCCACCGGGCTGTCGGGCCGGCGGCTGTTCGCGGCGATCGCCCCCGAGGACGGCAGCGCCGACGGCCTGACCGTCGACAGCCAGGGAGGCGTGTGGGTCGCCATCCATCGCGGCGGCGCCGTTCGTCACTACTCCCCCGACGGTCACTTGGCGGACGTGGTCGAGGTCCCGACCCAGCGGGTGACGGCCTGCACGTTCGGCGGTGCGAACCTCGAGACCCTCTTCATCACCACCTCGAAGGAAGGCCTACCCGACGGCGCCGACCCCGCCGCCGGGGCGCTGTTCAAGGCCGACGTCGGCGTCACCGGTCACCCGGTCCGGGAATTTGCCGGCTAGCCAGCGCCCAGAGCGGGGAGCTCGGCGAGCACCGCCAACGCCCGGCGCAGGCTGAGCACAGCCTCGGGGCCGACGGCCGCCAGCAGGGCGGCGTCGACGCCGTCGACGGCGGCGCGCACCTCCTCCGCGGCGTCCCGGCCCCGGTCCGTGAGGTCGAGGTTCATCCGGCGGCGATCCTCGGGATCGGGCACCCGCAACAGGTAGCCCCGGAGCACCAGCGTGTCGACCAGCTGGCTGGCCGCCTGCTTCGAGACGCCGAGCTCGGCTACCACGTCGCCCATCGGCCGCCCGCTCCGGGCGATCCCGCCCACCACCCGGGCCCCGTTGCGGGGCATGTCGGTGAAACCGGCGGCCGTCAGGTTGCTCCGGATCTCCCGGCCGTAGGACTTGCGGGCCTCGGCCAGCAGCACCGGGAGGACGAAGTCGACATACCAGGGCGCGGCGTCGTGCTCGTGCGAGGTCTCCATTCCCCGATCATCTCGTCAATGAACACGACTGTCAAACCAGTTGACTACCTGGAGGTCGTGGTCAGGTCCGCCCGACGTCGATCCCGTCGGCGAGCTCGACGGGCGGGGCGAGGTGCACGAGGTCGACCGGATCGGGCTCGACGGGCGCCGGCTCGGCCGGCTCCGGCTGGGGCGCCGACCCGTCGCCGGGCATATCGGTCCCTTGGACGATGACGTCGAGGTCGAGCGCCCGGGCCGGGAGCCAGCGGTAGACCCCGACGGCGGCGATGATGAGGATCCCGGCGGCGACGATCACCGCGGTGTGGAAGCCACTGACGAAGGCTTCCTTCCCCGTCGAGGTGAGCAGCGCGGCGTAGGGCCGGGCGGCGGGCACGTCGCGGACCATCCCGAGGGCGGCGCCGATCGAGTCGCGGGCGCCGCCGAGGATGGCGGTGGGCACCTTGCCCTCGAGGGCGCCGGCCAGCTCGCTGCTGTACCGGGACGAGAGGACCGAGCCGAGGACGGCCACGCCGACGGCGCCGCCCACCTGGCGGGTCGTGTCGTTCATGGCCGAGCCGACCCCGGCCTTCTCCCTCGGCAGGGAGCCCATAATCGAGTCGGTGGCCGGCGCCACGATGTTGGCCATCCCGACCGCCAGGAAGATCGTGACGATGACCACGTGGGCCAGCGAGCTGTCGACC
>DASXLH010000242.1:0-4601 GCA_036496335.1 Acidimicrobiales bacterium | reverse complement strand
CTCGCCCGTCCAGTCGGTGACCGACCTCGCCGGCCGGACGGTCGGCACCGGTGCCATCGACTCGCCCCAGGCCACCCTGCTCCCGCTCGACCACCTCCGGACCGCGGGGGTCGACGTGACCGTGCGCCGCTTCGAGGTGGGGGTCGGCCTGCACGGCGACCACGTTGGCGGCGAGCGGGACGCGGCCCGGGCCCTCTTGGCCGGCGACGTCGATGCCGCCTGCATGATCGACGGCAACCACCTCGCCTTCGCCAAGGAGGGCACGCTGCCGGCCGGGGGCACCCGGATCGTCGCCCAGACCGGCCCCTACGACCACTGCAACATGACCGTCGGCCCGGGCGCGGCGGACGAGGTCGTCGACCGGTTCACGACGCTGCTGATGGCCATGGACTACGCCGACGAATCGGTGCGGCCCCTGCTCGATCTCGAGGGCCTCACCCGATGGCTGCCGGGTCGACTCGACGGCTACGCCCCGCTCGAGGCGGCCGTCGACGCCGCCGGGTTCTACGACTCCGACGGGAGGATCACCGCTGCCGGCTATCGACCTTGAGGACCTCGGATTCGACCGGGGCGCGCACCTCCTCGTCGACCGGGCGCTGACGCCCCTCCCCGTCGGGGGACGCCTGACGGTGAACGGGGCCGATCCTCACCTGGCCGTGCACCTGGCGGCCTGGGCCCGGGCCGCCGGTCACCGGGTGGAGGGCACCACCGTGATCCGGGGGGATGCCGGCGACGCCCGCTGGCGCGGCGCGGCGCGGGCCGGCGACGCCACCACCCCCGCCGCCCACGCCGAACCGACCTGGGGACTGGCGGCCCGGGGCGCCCTGGTGGAGGCGGGCGGACCCCGACTGCCCGTCGACGTGGTCGAGCGCGACGAGGTGTGGGCCGAGCTCGCCCCCCGCCTCTATGCCCAGGCGGTGGCCAGCCAGTGGGATCCGGCCACGGCCGTCGAGTGGGACTCGCCCTTCGAGCTCCCGGCCGAGGTCGAAGCGGCCGTGGTGCAGCTGATGACCTACCTCGTGGAGAACGAGCAGGCGGCGTTGATGGTGCCGGCCCGCTTCCTCGGACGCATCCACCCCCAGTTCCGGGAGATCGTCCAGCTCCTGGCCGTCCAGGTCGCCGACGAGGCCCGGCACATCGAGGTCTTCACCCGGCGGGCGCTCCTACGTGGAGGTCCGATGGGCCGGTCCACGGTGGGTGGCCGGGCGTCGCTGCAGACCCTCCTGGATGAGCCCGACTTCGCCCTCGCCGAGCTCCTGCTCGCCGTGTTGGGCGAAGGCACCTTCCTGCACCTCCTCTCCTTCCTGGACGAGCACGCGCCCGACCCGGTCACGGCCCGGGTCGCCCATCTGGCGCTGCAGGACGAAGCCCGCCACGTCGCCTTCGGGCAGGCCCATCTCGAGCACCGGGTGGCCGTCGAGCCCGAGCTGCGGGGCCGACTGCGGGCCGCCATCGAACGCCGCCACAGCGCGCTGGCGTCCACCGCCGGGTTGGCCGGCGAGGTGCACGACGCCCTGGTGGTGCTGGCGGCGGGGTCGTTCGCACCGGCCGCCATCGCCGACGGGTGGGCACGGGTGCAGACCCTCCAGGCCGACATGGACGACGGCCGGCGCCGACGTCTGGTGCGGTTGGGCTTTCCCGCGACGGACGCCGCCGAGCTCTCCGCCCTCCACACCCGCAACTTCATGTGACCCGCGCCCGCGGGAGCGAGCTGATCGTTCTGTGTCGGAACGACGCCTCAGATGGTGAGCTCGGGATAGAAGGTCTCGGGACCGACCCGGCCGACCTCGGTCAGCAGGTCGGTGCCGTAGGGGTCGCCCATCGACTCGTCGACCAGGGCGTAGGCCTGACGGGAGTAGCTCCAGTTCTCGGGGTCGAGACGGTGCGCCTCCTGGAAGTGGGGCACGGCGTCGAGCTTGTGGCCGGCCCGGTGGAGGTGCTGACCGAGCTCGAACTCGGCCGCGGCGGCGGCCGCTTCCGGCGGCTGCGGCCGGGAACGGGCGATCACCTCGTCGGCCGGCAGCACGAACTGGCTCTCGGCTCCCTTGGCCGCCCAGTCCCGCACCGCATTGGCGTAGCGACTCATGTCGCCCGACGTGTGCTTCATCATCCCGGCGATGACCGCCTGGCGGGCCGGGTCGAGGTTGGGCGGCATCCGGGCGGCCTGACCGCCGGCCGCGGCCGTCCGGTCGGGATCACGAGGGGCGAAGGCCACCTCGGGCGGTCGCACGATCGTGCCGGTCTCGTCGATCCACAGCCCGAAGGGCACGTTGGTCATGCCGAACAGCTCGACCATCGTGAGACCCGGATCGACCAGGGACGGATGGGTCGGCGCCGCCGCCTCGTCGAACGGCCGGCCGGCTTCGATGTTGGTGTCGAGGTCGACCGTGACGACGGTCAGCCCGGCAGGTTCGAGCTCACGATGCAGTGCCTGCCACCCGGGCAGGTCGAAGCGGCACCCTCACCACGAGGCCCAGGCGACGAGAAGCACCTTGCGGCCCCGAAGGCTGGCCACGTCGAAGGCGTTGCCGTGGAAGTCATCCAGCACCACCTCCGGCATGGCGACCGTGTCCAGCACCCGACCGCCGGCCCGCGGGCCCAGCGTCCAGACACCGTGCTTCTCGTCGGCGGCGAGGGGCATGCCCATGCGCTCGGCGAAGGCGCGGACGTCGATGGTTCCGTCGGCGGCAGTGTCGATGCCGTGCAGCGGGACGCACTCGTCGTCGCGGCAGGCGCCCTCCGGCTTGATCTCCCATCCGGTGGCGTCGAGCAGCTCGTCGCCGGTGAGCGCGAGGCGTTCGAGGAGCACGACCGAAGCCTAGGTGTGACCGTCGCCCTAGTGTCGACGGCGGAGGTGTCCGCTGACCTGGTGGCAGCCCCCGCCTTCAAAGCGGGCGAGAGGGGGTCTACCTCTCTGGCGGGTTCGATTCCCGTCCACCTCCGCCATCGCAACCCGGGAGCGCCCGTGACCACCACGACCAGACTGACCGAGTACAGCCACGGCGCCGGGTGCGGCTGCAAGCTGGCCCCCACCATCCTGGCCGAGGCCCTGGCCGGCTTCGCCCCGGTCCACCCCGATCTCCTGGTCGGGCCCGACACGGGCGACGACGCCGCCGTCTGGCGCTTCGGGGACACCGGTCTCGTCCTCACCACCGACTTCTTCACCCCGATCGTCGACGACGCCCGCTCGTGGGGCCGGATCGCCGCCACCAACGCCGTGTCCGACGTCTACGCCATGGGCGGTCGACCGCTGCTGGCCCTCAACCTGGTGGCCTGGAACACCGAGGCCCTCGGGGTCGAGCTGCTGCGCGAGGTGCTGGCCGGTGGGGCCGACTGCGCCGAGGAAGCCGGCTTCGTGGTGGCGGGCGGGCACTCCATCGAAGACCCCGAACCGAAGTACGGGATGGCTGTGCTGGGCACCGTCGACCCCGAGCACATGCTCACCAACGCCGGGTTCCGACCCGGCGACGTCCTGGTGCTGGGCAAGCCGATCGGGGTCGGCATCATCACCACCGCCGCCAAACGGGACATGGCGTCGGCCGCCCACCTGGCCGGGGCGGTGGAGGCCATGACCACCCTCAACGCCGACGCCAGCCGCATCGCCGTCGAGGCCGGCGCCACCGGCGCCACCGACGTGACCGGCTTCGGCCTGCTCGGCCACCTGAGCCGGGCCATGCGGTCATCGGGCGCCGACGCCACCGTCGAGGCCGCCGCCGTACCCCTGCTCGACGGGGCCCTCGAGCTCTGCGAGCTGGGAGCCGTACCGGGCGGCACCGGCCGGAACCTGGCCTGGTTGGCCGGGTCGATCGACGGCGAGCCCGGTGGGACCACGCTCGACCTCCTGGCCGACCCGCAGACGTCGGGCGGTCTGCTGTTCGGCGTCTCGCCGGCCGAGGCGGATGGGGCGGTGCGCTCCCTCCTGGCCGCCGGGCACCGGGGCGCGGTCGTCGGCCGGGTCGCGGCCGGGACCGGGCGCGTCAGAGTGGTTGGGGGCTGAGCGGCTGATCCAGCCGGCGCCCGCCCAGGCGGACGTCACCCCGCCGCACCGTCACGCCCCGCCGGTCGAGGATCGTCGCCAACGCCACCGCGTACTTGCGACTCGTCCCGAGCAGGTCCCGCAGCTGGCCCACCGTGACGCCGGCCGGCTGGGCCTGCAGCGCCGACGCCACCCGCTGGCGAGCGTCCTCGACGGCCTCCAGGGCGAAGTGGCAGCCGTCCTCCTCGACCACCAGGCCCCGCCGTACGAGGTCGCTGACCTCGGCGCGGGGAACCCCGTCGGGGGCCGGCGGCGCGAACGGTGAGGCCTCGAGGGCCAGGAGCCAGGGATGCGACGTCGCCGGGCGGGACACGTCGCCGACCCGTCTGACCCGGCCCCGGTCGATGAGCAGCCCGTCGACGGAGGAGAGCAGGGCGCGGAGCCGTTCATCCAGGGCGGACACGTCGGCACCCTGAGCCCCGGCGGCATCGACGAGGGCGCCGATGCGGGCCTCGGCCTCCTGCCGGGCGGCGGGTGAGACGACCCAGTGGCCCACGTCCGGCGCGACCGCTTCACCGGTGAGCGCCCCGAGCTCGTCGGCGTCGACCCAGCCCCGCTCGGCCAC
>DASXLH010000241.1:0-4562 GCA_036496335.1 Acidimicrobiales bacterium | reverse complement strand
AGACAGCATCGTCGCCCGCACCCAGCTGGGCCGGTCGGTCCGGGTGGTCCTGGCCGGTCACACCGACACCGTCCCCGGCCCGCCCGGCGCCAGGTTGGAGGGTGAGCTCCTGTACGGGACCGGGAGCGCCGACATGAAGGGCGCCCTGGCCGTGTTCCTCGAGCTGGCCCGCCATCTCGACGCCCCGACGGTCGACGTGACGTACGTCTTCTACGCACGGGAGGAAGGCAGCTTCGCCGGCAACGAGCTCGGTGTCCTGCTGGGGGAGCGGCCCGATCTGCTGGCGGGTGATCTCGTCGTGCTCGGCGAGCCGACCGGCGGGTGGATCGAGGCGGGTTGCCAGGGGAGCCTGCGGGTGGAGGTGACCCTCGCCGGTCGCCGGGCCCACACCGCCCGGCCGTGGATGGGCGAGAACGCCGTGCACCGCCTCGGGGCCCTGCTCGAACGGGTGGCGGCCTGGGCCGAGCGCCGCCCGGTCATCGACGGCTGCGAGTACCGCGAGGCGCTCCAGGCGGTGTCGGTCTCCGGCGGGATCGCCTCCAACGTCGTGCCGGACCGGGCGACGGTCACGCTCAACCATCGGGTGGCGCCGGATCGGACGCTGGACGAGGCCTTCGAGCGGCTCCGCGCCTACCTCGAGCCGGTCCTGGCGGAGGGCGACGAGCTGGTGGTGACCGATCGGAGCGACCCGGCCCCGCCCGGCCTCGACCACCCCCTGGTGGGGTCGTTCATCGCCCGCAACCGCCTGGAGGTCCGGGCCAAGTTGGGATGGACGGACGTTGCCCGCTTCGCCGGGCTCGGCGTGCCGGCCGTCAACTTCGGCCCGGGCGACCCCGAGCTGGCCCACACCGAGGGTGAGCACGTCGACCGAGCCTCGCTCGAGCGGGCCCATGCCGCCCTCCTCGAGCTGCTGACGCACCCGGCCTGAGTGCGCCGGCCCGAGCGCTCGTCACGCCGGTGGCGGACGGGTGGGGAGCTCGTCGGTCAGAGCCGGCGCAGGACGGTGACGACCTTGCCGAAGATGGTGACCTGGTCGGCCGGGAAGCGCATCGGCTCGAGGCGGGGGTTGCTCGGGACCAGGACGATCTCGCGCCCGTCGCGCCGGAGCGTCTTCACCGTCGCCTCCTCGCCCGGTATCCCCGCCACGACGATCTCGCCGTCGCGGGCGTCCTCCTGCTGGCGGACCACGACGTGGTCGCCGTCGAGGATCCCGGCGTCGATCATCGAGTCGCCTCGTACCCGCAGCATGAACAGGGTCCCGTCGCCGGTGAAGTCGGCGGGCACGGGGACGAGCTCCTCGACGTTCTCCGACGCCAGCACGTCGGTGCCCGCCGCCACGTCGCCCACCAGCGGGATGTGGTGCATCGGGCGGCGCTCCATCGTCGCCCCCGAGGCGGGGTCGTAGCGCACCTCGATGGCTCGCGGCTTGCTGGGGTCCCGCACCAGGTAGCCCCGCTTCTGGAGGGTGGCGAGGTGGGAGTGGACGGTCGAGGGCGAGGTGAGGCCGACGGCCTCGCCGATCTCCCGGACCGACGGCGGGAAGCCACGATCGCGCTGCTGGGCGACGATGAAGTCCAGGATCGCCCGCTGGCGGTCGGTGGGCTCGTCCTCGGCCATCAGGCCCTCCTTCGTCGGTCGATCGCTTGCGGTCCGCGAGTGCATCGTGGAACGGGATGGTCGAACAGCAGTTCGGGTACGAACCTAGCGGGCCCGACGTCCGGAGGCAAACATCCGTTCGATTCGCGCTTGACAGACGAACGTCCGTTCTGGTTTCGTCGTGGGGAGACGAACAGACGTTCCCAGCCTCGCCGGATCACCGGCCGTCACGCCCGATACCGCACGGAGCCGCAGATGACCGCAACGCTCACCACCCGCCCGAACCCGTCGAACCAGCGGCACTCGTCGAGCCCCCGCCGCCGGTCCGCCCCTCCGGCCGCCGGCGCTGCCCGCCGTCCCTGCACCATCGTCCGGAGCCCCGCCTCCGCCGAAGCGCTCGTCCAGGGGCACCTGCCGCGCCCGGTTCGCCGGGTGCCCCTGGCCCTGGTCACGGCGCCGAGCCGGGTCCGCCCGTCGGCCGCCGCCCTCCGGCGCCGACGGCTGCTGGCCGGGGCGGGCGTGACCCTCGTCGCGCTCGTCTCGATCATCTCCTTACGGGCCGGCGTCGCCTGGCTCGGCGGCGAGGGCACCGCCGGGGTCACCTCCCCCACGCCGGCGGTCGTCGTCGCCGGGCCGGGCGATTCCTACTGGGCCCTGGCCGCCCGGGTGCACCCGGGCGGTGACCTGCGCTCGACGGTCGACGCGCTCGTCGCCGCCAACGGCGGGCGGGAGCTCCAGCCCGGTGATCGGGTCGTCCTGCCGAACTGACGCCCCGGCGACGACACGACGGAGGGCTACCGTGGCAACCATGCGTTGTCCGGTGTGCGCCGGCCTCGAGGATAAGGTCGTCGACTCCCGCCTCGCCGACGACGGCGCCGCCATCCGCCGGCGGCGGGAGTGCCTGGAGTGCGGGCGACGGTTCACCACCTTCGAGCGGGTCGAGGAAGCACCGCTGATGGTGGTGAAGCGCTCCGGCGACCGCCAGCCCTTCGATCGGGCCAAGCTCGTGCGGGGCGTGGCCTCGGCGGCGAAGAACCGGCCGGTGTCCGAGGCGGCGATGCACCAGCTCGCCGCCGACGTCGAAGAGGAGCTCCGGGTGATCGGGATCGAGGTCCCTTCCGAGGCGGTGGGCCTGGCCGTGCTCCGGCGCCTCGAGGTCGTCGACCCCGTCGCCTACCTCCGCTTCGCCAGCGTCTACAAAGGATTCGAGGATGTCGACGACTTCCAGCGGGAAGCCGTGGCGCTCTCCAAGTCGACCGAACCCAAGCGCCACCTCTGACCGTCTGCGGTCATCCACACGTCCGGCGCGGTATCCCCAGGGTCTTCCACAGCAGGAGGGCCCGACACGCACAGGTTGTGCGGTCTATCGATCCACAGCGCTCGTTCCGTACGGTCAGAGCTTGGTCCCAGGCGCATGGGAGAACTTCGGGAATCGAGCCGGAGAGGCATTGACAAGGACGTAACTACACTGGTGTAATGCCCGAACATCTTGTGGGTGAGCCCATCACGGGACCGTACCGGCCACTACATGTTGTGGTCGGTCCCTGGTTCCAGTGTTGGGACGGACCTCCTCGATGTGCGAGCACCCGGGGGAAGCGGCCCGTGGACGACCGGTCCGAGGAATCGGCGGAGAGAGAACGAGGCACATGACGATCGCAGCGGCAGGGACGGGGATCGGGACCAGCACGGGGGCGGCGGCCATCGGCCTTCGTCGCCACTTCACCCGCGAGGGCGTGCATCCCTACGACATGGTCGAGTGGGAGCGTCGCGACGCCCGGATCACCAACTTCCGCGACGGCGCCGTCGCCTTCGAGCAACTCGGCGTGGAGGTCCCGGTCGGCTGGTCGCTCAACGCCACCAACATCCTCGCCCAGAAGTACTTCCGCGGCACGCTCGGCACCCCGGAGCGGGAGACGTCGCTGCGCCAGGTGGCCGACCGGGTGGTCGACACCATCACCGCCTGGGGCCGCACCGACGGCTACTTCGCCGACGACCTCGAGGCCGAGGCCTTCGCCGACGAGCTGAAGTACCTCATCGTCACCCAGCGGGCGGCGTTCAACTCGCCGGTCTGGTTCAACATCGGGGTGGCGGGCGTGCCCCAGCAGGCCTCGGCCTGCTTCATCCTCTCCGTCGACGACACGATGGACTCGATCCTCAACTGGTACCGGGAGGAGGGAACCATCTTCAAGGGTGGCTCCGGGGCGGGCATCAACCTGTCGCGCATCCGTTCCTCGGTCGAGCTGCTCCAGGGTGGCGGCACGGCGTCCGGTCCGGTGTCGTTCATGCGGGGCGCCGATGCCTCCGCCGGCACCATCAAGTCGGGCGGGAAGACCCGTCGCGCCGCGAAGATGGTGATCCTCGACGTCGACCATCCCGACATCGAGGACTTCATCTGGTGCAAGGCCATCGAGGAGCGCAAGGCGCGGGTCCTGCGCGACGCCGGCTTCGACATGGATCTCGACGGCAAGGACAGCCACTCGATCCAGTACCAGAACGCCAACAACTCGGTGCGGGTCACCGACGAGTTCATGCAGGCGGTCGTCGACGGCGCCGACTGGGAGCTGAAGGCCGTGACGACGGGCGAGGTGATCCGGACCCTCCCGGCCCGTGACCTGATGCGTCAGCTGGCCGAGGCCTCGTGGCAGTGCGCAGATCCGGGGATGCAGTTCGACACCACCATCAACCGCTGGCACACCTCGTCCAACACCGGGCGCATCAACGGCTCGAACCCCTGCAGCGAGTACATGCACCTCGACAACTCGGCCTGCAACCTGGCGTCGATCAACCTCCTCACGTTCCTCAGCACCGAGGGCACGTTCGACGTCGACGGCTTCCGCGCCGCCACCGAGGTCGTGTTCACGGCCCAGGAGATCCTCGTCGGCAACGCCGACTATCCCACCGAGTCCATCGCCGAGACATCACGCCGCTTCCGTCAGCTCGGCCTCGGCTACGCCAACCTCGGCGCC
>DASXLH010000240.1:0-8699 GCA_036496335.1 Acidimicrobiales bacterium | reverse complement strand
CTGCGCCTGCTGCATCAGGCCATCGTCGACCGAGAGGAGACGGGGGAGACGCTCTCCCGCCTGCTCCCCGGGGGGCTCGCCGAGAAGCTGCGCACCGAGGGCCGCAAGATCGGCGAGACGGAGCGGGTGGTGGTGACGGTCCTGATGTCCGACATCCGCGGCTACTCCGGCATCGCCGAGCACGCCGATCCGACCGAGCTGGCGGGCCAGCTCAACGAGCATCGCGCCGCCATGAACGACGCCATCCTGGGCCACGGGGGCACCGTCATGCAGTTCGTCGGCGACGCCGTCATGGCCGTCTTCGGCGCCCCCTTCCCGCAACCCGATCACGCCGTGCTGGCCCTGGCGGCGGCGCGGGCCATGCACGTCTCGCAACGCTCGGTCAACGAGCGCTGGCGGGCTCGTGGCCTTCCGGAGTTCGAGCTCGGCATCGGCCTGTCGAGCGGTGAGGCGGCCGCCGCGCTGCTCGGATCGGAGGAACGGGTCGAGTACACCGTGGTGGGCGACACCGTGAACCTCGCCCAGCGGCTCCAGGACCTGGCCCGGCCCGGAGGCCGGACGGTGGTGAGCAAGGCGACCTGGGACCTGTTGCCCTCGCCGCCGTCCCCGGCCATCGCCCTCGACCCGACGTTGGTCAAGGGCCGGGCGACCCCGGTGACGGGCTGGATCGTCGAGGGATGAGGCGGGGATGCCAGCATCACCGACGCGACACCTGCCGTCCCTCTGGCCGTCGGCTCGCCGACCGTGTCGAATGTGGGTGATGCACGGAACGTTCCGCCGTCCCGACCAGGGTGGGCGGTCATCGACCTCGACCGGAGAGACTCATGCCTGACGACGTGCTGATCGTGCGAGGCGTCCGCAAGACCTACGAGGCGGAGAACGCCCCGGTGCGGGCCCTGCGGGGTTGCGACCTCACGCTGCGCCGCGGCGAGTTCGCGGCCGTGATGGGGCCGTCCGGGTGCGGCAAGTCGACGCTGCTCAACCTGGTGGCCGGGCTCGACTCGGCCGACGAGGGCGAGATCGTCGTGGCCGGCGAGGAGGTGACGGGGCGCTCGGAGGACGAGTTGGCGGTCATGCGCCGCCGCCACATCGGGATCGTGTTCCAGTTCTTCAACCTGCTCGAGGGCATGAGCGTGCTGGAGAACGTGGCCCTGCCGGCCATCGTGGCCGGCACCAAGCGACGCCAGGCCGAGTCCCGGGCCCGCGACCTGCTCGATCTCCTGGGGCTGTCCGACAAGGCCAAGGCGGCGCCCGGGGTGCTGTCCGGCGGCCAGCGCCAACGCCTGGCCATCGCTCGTGCCCTCGCCAACCAGCCCACGCTCGTGCTGGCCGACGAGCCGACCGGCGCGCTCGACAGCGAGGGCGGGCTCGAGGTCCTCGAGCTGTTCCACCGCCTCCACGCCGATGGCCAGACGATCATGATGGTCACCCACAACCCGGAGGTCGCGGCCGGCGCCGAGCGCCTGGTCCAGATGCGCGACGGCCGGGTGGTCGACGACGACCTCGGCGGCGCGCCGGCCGGTGTCAGCGCCGAGGCGACGGCCACGGCCTGATCATGACGGCCACGGTGGCGACGCCCGAGTCCGGCGCCGACGGGGCCGCGCTCGACAGGCGGCCCGACGAGCTACCGGGAGGACTCGCCTCGTCGTCCCGCCTCCACTGGCATCCCGCCTTGCTGGAGGTGGGGGCCACCATCGTGATCGTCCCGGCCGCGCTGGTCGGAGCGGCCCGCGCCGAGCTGGCGATGGCCGGCTTCGTCGTGGCCGGCATCGTGGTCCTGGGTTGGGCCATGGGTGGCGCGTTCATGGCCGTGCGCCAACCCGTGTGCCGGCTCGGAGCGGTGCTCCTGTCGGGAACCCTCCTGGCCGCCGTCTGGCTGGCGGCGGCGGTGGTCGACGCGGCGGGGTGGACCGGCCGACCCGCGGACCTGGCCACCGGGGTGCTCATGCTGGCCCCCCTCCTGGTCCCCGCCGCCGCCCTCCACATGCTCCTCACGCTGCCCCGGGGAGAGCGGCCCGGCGGGTTCCGACTCGTCGCCGTGGTGGCCGCCTACGGCGCCGCGGTCGTCGCCGGCTCGGCCTTCTGGATCGGGCCTCAGGAGCTGCCCGTGGCGGCGGTGGTCGCGGCCTGGGCGGTGGTGGCCGTCATCGGCCTCCCTGCCTCGCACCAGGCCTATCTGGCCAGCGCCGGCGTGGAGCGCCAGCGGCTCCAGTGGCTCGGCTGCGGCGCCGCCGTGGCCGCCGAGGTGGTGGTGGTGACCGTGTTCCTGGCGCTGCTGGTCGACTGGCCGGCACGGCCGGAGCTGGTGGCCGCCACGGCCACCCTGCTCCTGCCCGCCTCGCTGGCGGCGGGCGCGTCACCCCGGCTCGTCACCCGAGTCGACCGGCTGCTGTTCCACACCGTCTCGATCACCGGGATCACCGCCGTGACCGTGGCCGTGTACCTCGTGGTCGTCGTGGGGCTCGGACGGGTCCCGAAGGACAGCGACCGCCAGCTGCTGGGCCTGTCGATGCTGGCCGCCGGCGTGTCGGCCGCCCTCTACGTCCCGGCCCGGGTCCGCCTGGCCGACGTGGCCAACGGGCTGGTCTACGGCGAGCGCCACGCCCCGGACGAGGTGTTGCGCACCTTCGGAACCCGCCTGAGTCGCGCCATCCCCATGGACGAGCTGCTGTTGCAGTTGGCCGAATCGCTCCGCAAGACGCTCGTGCTCACCCGCGCCGAGGTCTGGACCGGCACCCCCGACCTGCTGGAGCGGACGGTCTCCGTTCCGTATCGAGAGCCCGTCAACCTCGTGATCGGGGCGAAGGAGAGCACGGTGGTGTCCCGGGCCGGTGTGTCGGGCCAGGCCTGGGCGGCCGTCTGGCTGCCCGAGCTGATCAGGGACCGACCCGGCGTCCAGCTCCGGGTGGCGCCGGCGGTGCACTCCGGCGAGCTGTTGGGGCTGCTGGTGATCGAACGCCCCGGCGACGGTGACACGTTCACCGATGACGACGACACGATGCTGGCCGACCTCGCCCGCCAGGTCGGCCTGGCCCTGCACAACGTCCAGCTCGACTCCGCGCTGCAGGCGACCCTCGACGAGGTGCGGCGGGCCAACGAGGAGCTCCAGGCCTCGCGGGCCCGGATCGTGGCGGCGGCCGACCTCGAGCGCCGCAAGATCGAGCGCAACCTCCACGACGGCGCGCAGCAGCACCTCGTCGCCCTGGCCGTGAACCTGCGGCTGGCCCGCGACCTGCTGGCCGAGGACACCGACACCGCCGGCGAGATGCTCGATGCCCTCGCCGCCGACGTGAAGGAGACCATCGCCGAGCTACGGGCCCTCGCCCACGGGATCTACCCGCCCCTGCTGGTGGATGCCGGCCTGGGCGAGGCGCTGCGGGCCGCCGCCAACCGCAACCCGCTCGATGTCGCCGTCGACGTCACCGCCACCGGCCGGTACGGCAGCGAGATCGAGGCGGCGGTGTACTTCTGCGTCCTCGAAGCCATGCAGAACGCGGCCAAGCACGCCCCCGGCTCGTCCCTGACGGTGCGGGTGTGGGAGGAGGCCGGGGGCCTGCTCTTCGAGGTCGCCGACGACGGACCGGGCTTCCAGGTGGATGCGTCCGTGCGCAAGGGCCACGGCTACACGAACATGGCCGACCGCCTCGGCGCCATCGGCGGCTCGATCCGTTGGGACTCGGCCGTCGGCTCGGGAACCTCCATCGCCGGTTCCGTCCCGCTGCCCTGACCGGCCCCTCTGATCACGACGTGAGGTGGCGTTCACGAAGTGCCAGCACTGCGCTCACGAAGTGATCGTGCTGAAGCCCTCCCCGCGCCGGCCCCACAGGTCGACGATCACGGCCGGAGCCATCTCCTCCTTGTTGACGTAGGCGGTGGCCCCGCTGGTGGCTGCATCCGGGGGGAGATCGGTCAACGCGTAGGTGGAGCACAGGAAGACCACGACCTCGGGACGGAGGGCGACGATCTGGCGGGTCGCCTCGATGCCGTTGATCCCTGGCATGTTGATGTCCATCAGCACCAGGTCGGGCTCAAGCTCGGCCACCCGCTCGACGGCCTCTTCACCGCTGGCGGCCTCGCCGACCAGCTCGAAGCCGTCGGCCCGGCGGATGACGGTGCGGGCCGCGAGGCGGAAGGGCAGCTGGTCGTCGACGATCAGGACCTTCACCGTCGTGGTATCGACGTCGGAGGGAGAGGACATGACCGACCCATTTTCCCACGGCCGACACCGCGCGCCGAGCGTGCTACCACCACTCCTACGTGAAGTCCCCACGCCGCCGGTTCGAGGCCCGTCGCGCTTAGCGGCGAGCTCACGACCGCCGAGGTGCTCAGCGCGCCAGTAAGCGAGATCGGGGGGCCTGCGAGCTCACGGCTGTTGGTCGGAGAGGTAGAGCAGGACGGCGGCCACCCTCCGGTTGACGTCCTTCTCCTCGCTCAGACCGAGCTTGGCGAAGATCGAGTTGGTGTGCTTCTCCACGGCCCGCTCGCTCAGGACGAGCTCGGACGCCACCGCCGCGTTGGTCTTGCCGGTGGCCATCTGGGAGAGCACCTCGAGCTCGCGCGGGCTCAGATACGAGAGCGGCGACTGTCGACGGCGGGACGTCGACTCGACCAGCACCTCGACGATGGTCGGGTCGATGACCGACCTCCCGGCGGCGACCTCCCGGATGGCCCGGACCAGCTCGCCCACGTCACCGACCCGCTCCTTGAGCAGGTAGGCCCGTCCCGCCGACCCGCCGCTCAGGAGGGCGAGGGCGTAGGACGGCTCGGCGAACTGGCTGAGCACGACGACGCCGACCGCCGGGTGCAGCTCCCGGAGCTCGGCGGCCGCCCGGATGCCCTCGTCCGTGCCGGTAGGGGGCATCCGGATGTCGGTGACGACGACGTCCGGCTCGGCCGACTCGACGAGGCGCAGCAGACCGGGAAGGTCGCCGGCCGTCCCGACCAGCTCGACGTCGTCCTCCCGTTCGAGGAGTTGGGCGATGCCCTGCCGCAGGAGCGCGTTGTCCTCAGCCAGCACGACCCGCATCGGGCGGTCAACCTAGTGCCCTGGCCCCTCCACCTCGGGGTGCCAGCGACCGCGTCGGATGGGGGCGGCCCTGGTGCTCACTCCTCGGACAGGAGGCGGGCCGGGCTGATGCGGCGGGCACGGCGGGCCGGGACGCTGGCGGCCACGTTGGCGAGCACCAGGATCGCCGCGGCCGCCGCGGCAACCAGGGCGAGGGGCGTGGCGAGGTCGTCCAGGCCACCGAGGTGGTCGACGAAGGCCAGGAAGACCGTGCGCCCCGCCGCCAGGCCGAGAGGGACGGCCACCACGAGCACCGCCGCCGAGAACGTGCTCGCCTGCCAGTGCACGACGCCAGCCACGAAGCGCCGGGGGGCCCCGACGGCGCGCAGGACGGCGATGTCCCGGCGCCGGCGCGTCACCGAGAGGATCAGCTGGTGGGAGAGGCTGAGCAGAACCAGCAGGGCCAGAACGCCGGCCACCACGTAGGGGATCGAGCGGACTCGGACGAGGTCCACGATCACCGAGGGTGGACCGGGGAGGCCGATCCCGACCCCGAGCGCCCGGGACAGCCGGTCCGCCGTTCCGGGCGGTGCGCCGGGGCGGAACCGGATGGCGGCGGTCCCGAGCGTGGCGTCGGGCACCAGCCGGTGCAGGCCGGCCAGCGTCACGACGCCGCCCTGGCCCAGGCCTTCGCCCCCTTCGACCGACGGGACGACAGCGAGGCCGACCACCCGGTAGGTGACCGAGCCGGCGTCACCGCTCACGGTCACCTCGTCGCCGATGCCCCTTCCGAGCTTGTGGGCCGTGACCCGGCCGAGGAGGATCTCGTCACCGGAGCCAAGCGGGCGACCCGACAGCAGTTCGGGGACCAGCGTGCCGGTCACCGGCTCCATGGCGGTCAGGCTGAAGGCGGCCGCTCCGACCGTGGCCGTGACGTTGTCGTACAGCGTGACGGCGGCGACGTCGTGATCGGCGACGAGGGCGGCCCGGACGTCGGCTGGCACCGCCTCGCCTCCCTGCCCGAGGCCGGCATCGAAGTTGAAGCCGAACCGAGGGGGCTGGTCGAGGAGCCGATCGAGGTTCAGACCGAAGGTGAGCGCGGCCACCAGGAGGCCGACCACGACGATCAGCGACGCCAGCGACCCGGCCACCCCTCCTCGCTCACGGGCGCCCCGGGTGAGGGCGAACCGCAGGCCGGTGCCGGCCGAGGCCGGCCGCAGGCGGGGAGCAACCCTGTCGACGGGCCGCAACCTGGGGGCCTCGCCCCGCTTCCGGTCGCCGACGAGACGGGCCGTCGCCACCCACGCGATCAGCACCGCCGCGAGCACCAACCCCCCGGCTCCCTGTGCGAGGGCGTCGAAGCGAAGCCCGAGATGGGGCTCGATGCGGCGGACGAAGCCGAGCGGGAAGGAGCCGGATACCCCCACCGCGACCACGGCGGCCAGCAAGGAACCGACCACGACGGGCACGGCCGCTCGTCCCACCGCGTCACCCACGATCTGTCGATCGGTGAACCCGACGGCCCGCAGCCCGTCGAGCTCCCGCTCGGTCGGCCGCACCTGCCGACCGAGGATCTGGCCGAGCACGACGACCGCGGCCAGGGCGACGATGGCGGCGACGATGGCGAGTCCCTCGCCCTGGGCCTGCACCGCCGCCCGCACACCGGCGGGCACCCAGTCGGCTCTGTCCAGGCTGAAGTCCGCACCCTCGGGGAGGGCGTCGAGCTGGCGCCGGAGATCGGCGATGGTGGACCCTGGGCGAAGGGCGAGGAGCCCTACGGACTGCGACACGCCGATGTCACCGATCCCGAGGAGCGACGGCGGGAACACCGCCGCAGAGTGCGGGTCCTCGATGCCGCTCGGCCCGTCGAAGACCCCGACGAGCGTCGCCGACCAGGTCGGACCCTCCGGCTCCACCGCATCGAAGCCGTTCTGGTCGGCCTGCTCCTGGGTGAGCGCCGCGCCTTCGAAGTGATCGCCGAGCCGGGCGCCCGTCGACCGGACGAACGCCCGGGAAGCGACGAACTCACCTGGCACGGACGGGTCCGGCTCGCGGCCGACGACCAGGAGGGTCCCGGTCGCCTCCTGCGACCCCGCGAACACCAGGGCTTCCTCGACGTCGTCGCCGTTCGGTCGGCGCAGCCCACCGAACACGAAGGTCGCCATGCGCAAGGTGCCGACGGCGGGCAGGGCCGCCACCTCGGCGGTTCGTGGCTTGCCGTTCGATTGCTGGAGGGAGACGTCGTACACCGCGCCCCGCCAGCGGGCGTAGCGATCCGGGGCGGTCAGGGTTCGCGACGCGCCGGCCACCAACGCCAGCACCATCCCGCCGACCAGGGCCACGACCACGGTCAGCGTGATCGCCTCGCCGAGCCGGTTGCGTCGCAGTCCCTGGCTCACGCGGTAGGCGATGGCTCGCACCGGTCAGCTCACTCGCTGCGGAGGAGGTCGGCGGGATGGAGCCGGGCCACGCTGCGTCCCGGCCACACGGCCAGGGCGTTGACCACCAGGATGGCGGCCGGCACGGTCACGAGCACGGCGATGAGGGCCAGGGGGGGCACGTCCTCGAGCGGGACCCGGTCGGCCACCCAGTGCCAGCAGGTCCGTCCCACGGCGATCCCCAGGGGCACCCCTACGGCCAGCCCGACGAGGCCGATGGCGGTGCCCTGGGCGTTGAGGGCCAGCCGCGTACCCCGCCGGTTGAAGCCCATCGCCCGCAGCACCGCGAAGTCCCGTCGGCGCTGACGGGACGACGTGACGAGCACGTGGCTGACGGCGGCGACGGCCAGCAGGGCGAGGAAGGCGGCCAGCACGACGGGGAGGACACGGACGTTGCGCAGGTTGGTCAGCTCGACCGGGACCTCGGCCGCCCCGACCTGAGCGTCCTCGCCCAGAGCGGCGCCGAGCTTGGTCGTGTCGGTGGCCTTGTCGACGCCGACGGGGAAGCGCACCAGGACCGCCCGTTCCGCTCCCTGGAACAGGTCCTCGGCGCTGACCGCCGGCACGACCGCCTCCAGTTGTTCGGCGGTGACCCACATCCCCTCGTCGAACTCGGCGTGGACGTCGGGTGGGAAGAGTGCGAAGCCGACGATGGTGACCGGGATCTTCTCGTCACCGAAGTGCACCGTGTCGCCGATCCTGACGTGCAGGTCCCGGGCCGTCTTCGGCCCGATGGCCCCTTCGCCCGCCCGGGTCGGGGCCCTGCCCTCCGTGATCGCCAGGTCGATGGGATGGCCGGGCGTGTCGGCCGAGACGGAGTACACCGGGACGCCCAGCCCGCTGATGGGGACGACCATGCGCCCGGCGGTCGACACCACCGAGCCGACCGGGGCAGCGGCGGTCACCTTGGCCACGTACTGGGGGTCGAGTCCGTGGCTCTGGTACGCGCTGGTGGGTGGTTCGACGGTGGCGTCCCAGGTGACGCCGGCCCGTTCGGGATGGCTCAGGGCGTCGTTCACGGCATGCTCGACCGAGAGGGTGGCGACCACGCCGAGGACGCCGATGGCGGCGCCGATGAGGGCCGGGCGCACCGCCACCCGGTTGCGACCGGCGCCGCTCTCGAAGGCCATGGAGGCCCCGATGCCGACCGAGACCGGGGTGTGCGCCCGGATGGAGCCGACCAGCCGGGACGGCCGGGCCGTCCGCAGCCCCGGCCGCCGAGCCGCTCCTCGAGCCACCAGATAGACGTCGAGGAG
>DASXLH010000239.1:0-18855 GCA_036496335.1 Acidimicrobiales bacterium | reverse complement strand
CGGGCGTCACGGTTTCGACCTCTTCCCAGGCCAGCGGTGTCGACACCTGACCCCCGGTGCGGGGCCGGGCGAACCAAGCACCGAACACCGTCTTGTGGGGGGCGTTCTGGTTGAAGTCGACGAAGATCCGCTCCCCGCGCTCCTCCTTCCACCACGCCGCGGTCAGCAGGTCGGGCCGGCGCCGCTCCAGCTCGCGGGCCACCGCCACCGCCGCGCTGCGGACCTGGTAGGGGTCCCAGCGGGGCTCGAGCCGGACGTAGACGTGCAGCCCCCGGTTGCCGGTGGTCTTCGGCAGGCCGACCACGCCGAGATCGTCGAGGAGGGCCCGGACCTCCCGGGCGGCCGGGCGGATGTGATGGACGAAGTCCGTCCCCGGCACCGGGTCGAGGTCGATGCGCAGCTCGTCGGCGTGCTCCTGGTCGTCGGCCGGGCTCGGCCACACGTGGAAGCCGATGCACCCGAGGTTGACCGCCCACACCACGTGGGCCAGGTCGGCGGCCACCAGGGCGTCGGAGGTCGTGCCGTTGGGGGTGCTCACCACCGCCGACTGCAGCCACTCCGGCCGATCCTGGGGCACCCGCTTCTGGAAGAACGACGGGCCGTCGGCGCCGTTGGGAAAGCGCTGCATGAGCACCGGACGCCCGCCCATGGCCCGCATCAGGGGCTCGGCGACCCGCACGTAGTGGTCCACGAGATCGCCCTTGGTCTCGTTCCGCTCGGCGAAGAACACCTTGTCGGCGCTCGTCACCTTCACGTCCCTGCCGTCCAGCTCGAGGACGCGCACCTCGCCTGCCGCCTTGGCCACGCCTCCATGGTCACACCTCGGGCGGCCCCCGCGCGTCGGCGACCAACCGGACCCGGGCCTCGGGACCCGGGCCGCTGGTACCTTCCCGCGGTTCCGCGGCGCAGGGGCGTCGTGGTGATGCTGGGGGAGCGTGGATCGATGACCGCCCTTGATGGTGTACGGATCCTGGACCTGACGTGGGGCATGGCCGGACCGGCCGGCATCCTGCTGCTGGCCGAGAGCGGTGCCGACGTGGTGAAGGTGGAGCCGCCCGGCGGCGACCCGTACCGCGACTATCCCGCCTACCGGGTGTGGAACCGCAGCCGGCGATCGGTGGCCCTCGACCTCAAGTCGGAGGAAGGCAAGGCGAGGTTCCTCGAGCTGGTCGCCACCGCCGACGTGCTGGCCGAGAGCTTCACCCCGGGGGTCATGGCCCGACTCGGTCTCGACTACGACACGTTGTCGGCGCAGTTCCCCCACCTCATCTACTGCTCGATCCCGGCCTACCCGTCCGACAGCCGCAACGCCGGGCGTCCGGGATGGGACGCGCTGGTGCAGGCTCGCTCGGGCCAGCAGTACGAGCAGCCCGGCTGGCGTCCCGGGCCCATGTTCCTGGCCCACCCTCTTCCCAGCGTGGCCGCCACCTACCTCACGCCCATCTCGATCCTGGCCGCCCTCCACGCCCGGGTCGAGACCGGCCGGGGCCAGCGGGTGGAGACGTCGCTCTACCAGGGGGTGCTGGCATTCACGACCATGCTCTGGGCCTATGCCGAGCACGATCAGGACGTCTTCCAGTCGATGATGTCCAAGACCTACCCGCCGGGCGTGCACCAGTCGGAGGTCATGATGACCGCCGACGGCTGGATCCAGGCGCTGCAGGGAGCCACGCAGAAGAAGGGGGCGTCGGTCCAGGCGATCTTCGGGATCCCGATGGACACCCCGCCCCAGAACGTGAACGCGGCCATGCGGGAGATCTTCAAGGACCGCAAGCGGGCCGAGCTGGTCGACATCCTCCACGAGGAGCTCTTCCAGGTGGCCGAGATCTATCCCACCCGGGACGTGTTCGCCCATCCCCAGGTCGTGTTCAACGAGATGGCGGTCACGGTCGACGACCCGGAGGTCGGACGGACCACCCAGGCCGGCATCCCCTTCCGGCTCAAGCTGAACCCGCCGGTGCCGCCCAAGCCGCGGCCCGCCGTCGGCCAGCACGAGAACGAGGTGTTCGCCGAGTCCCGCCCCACCCCCAGCTTCGCCCCCCGCGACCCGGGCAGGACGCAGCGGTACCCGCTCGACGGGATCCGGGTGCTCGACTTCGGTCGGGCGTTCGCCGGGCCGTTCGGGGCGATGCTGCTGGCCGGTCTGGGCGCCGACGTCATCAAGGTGGCGACCTCCCAGACCGATCCCGGCGCCTCGATGATGGGGACGAGCACCGTCCTGCTCGGGTGCGAGCAGGGCAAGCGCTCCATCCTCGTCGACCTCAAGACGCCGGAAGGTGCCGAGATCGTGCGGCGGCTCGTCGAGCAGTCCGACGTGGTGCACCACAACATGGTCAAGGGCGTGGCCGAACGGCTCGGGATCGACTATCAGAGCCTCAAGGCGATCAAGCCCGACATCATCTACTGCAACAGCTACATGTACGGCCCCGAGGGCCCGCTGTCGCACCTGGGCGGCAACGACTCGCTGTCCCAAGCCCTCACCGGGTTCGAGTGGGAGCTGGGCCCGGCCGAGGAGGGCAACGACCCGCTCTACTACCGGACCGGTCACACCGACACGACCAACGCCATGGCGTCGGTCGTCGCCGTGCTGCTGGCCCTGGCCCACCGTGACCGCACCGGTGAAGGGCAGGAGGTCTGGACCTCGCTCCTCAACGCCGCTCTCTACGTCGTCTCCGACGTGCACCTCACGGAGGACGGCCCGGCCAATCCGCCCAAGCTCGACAAGGGCCAGACGGGCTTCGGTGCGCTCTACCGCCTGTACGACACCCAGGACGGTTGGATCCAGGTGGCGGCGCCCAAGCCGAACCACTGGGCCGCCTTCTGCGGCGCGGTGGGGCGACCCGATCTCGAGGGCGACGCCCGCTTCGCCACCGCCGAGGACCGCCAGGCCAACCGTCAGGAGCTGGCTGAGCTGCTGGAACCCCTGTTCAAGACCCAGACGGCCATCCAGTGGCGCCGGCGCTTCAACGCCGCCGGCGTGCCGTCCGAGATCGCCATCAACACCGCCGACGGCGAGCTCGTCCTCTTCGACGAGGACAACATCCGCCTCGGGCTGGTGACCGAGCAGGACCATGCCACCGCCGGCAAGTTGCGCCAGGTCGGCCAGCTCATGCGCTTCAGCGAGACCCCCAGCGTGGTGCAGCGGGCCCCCTTCGTCCGGGGTCAGCACACCCTCGAGATCGTCAAGTGGCTCGGCTACGACGACGAGGCCATCGACGATCTCCTGGCCAAGGGGATCATCGCCACCGGATGAGCTCCCGCCCCGAGATCGGCAGACGGGTCCGCGATGGCTGATCTGCCCATCGGGACGGTGAGCTTCCTGTTCACCGATCTCGAGGGCTCGACCCGCCGGTGGGAGGAGCAACCCGAGCTGATGGGTGCGGCGCTGGCTCGCCACGACGCCATCCTCGATGCCGCCATCTCCACCCACGGGGGCGTGGTGTTCGCCCGCATGGGCGACGGCCTGGCGGCCGCCTTCGGCTCGGCCGGGGAGGCCGTGGCCGCCGCCGTCGACGCCCAACGGGGCCTGACCGCCGAGCCCTGGCCGGCCGGGTTGGGTGGGTTGCGGGCCCGGATGGGCGTCCACACCGGTGACGGGGTGCTGGTCGACGGCCAGTACCTCAACCAGCCGCTCAACCGGTGCGCCCGCCTGATGGCGATCGGGCACGGTGGCCAGCTGCTGCTTTCCGGTTCGACGGCGCCGTTGGTCCGGGGGAACCTCCCCCAGGACGTGACGCTGGACGACCTCGGGGAGCACCACCTGCGTGACCTGTCCGACCCGCTACGGGTGTTCCAGGTCCGTCACCCCGACCTTGCCGACGGGTTCCCGGCGGTGCGCTCGCTCGACACGCTGCCCGGCAACCTGCCCCGCCAGATGACGTCCTTCGTGGGGCGGGAGGTCGAGATCGCCGCCCTGGCCGACCTGGTCCGCGGCTCGTCGCTCGTCACGCTCACCGGCGTGGGTGGCGTGGGCAAGACCCGGCTGGCCCTGCAGGTCTCGGCCGAGGTGGTCACGGACTTCCTGGACGGCGCGTGGTTGTGCGAGCTGGCCGCCGTCAGCGATGCGAACGCGGTGTGGGAGACGGTGGCGGCCTGCCTCCGGGTCCAGCCCTTCTCCGGCCGGAGCCTGGAGGAGTCGGTCCTCGAGCACCTCTCGGCCAAGCGCCTGCTCCTGCTGCTGGACAACTGCGAGCACCTCCTCGACGCCGTCGCCGGACTGGTCGAAGCTGTCACTCAGCGTTGCCCGGGCGTGTCCGTGTTGGCCACCAGCCGGGAGGGCCTGGCGGTCGCCGGGGAGCGGATCGTGGCGGTGCCGTCGCTCGGGGTCCCCTCGGCCGGCGCCGACATCGCCGAGATGTGGTCCGCCGCCGCCGTCCGGCTGTTCCGGGAGCGGGCCGTGGCCGCCAAGGTCGACTTCGTGGTGACGGACGGCAACCTCGACGCCGTCGGGGCGCTCTGCCGCCGTCTCGACGGGATACCACTCGCCATCGAGTTGGCCGCCGCCCGGGTCCGGTCGTTGTCGCCCGACGACCTCCTGGCCCGGCTCGACCAGCGCTTCAAGCTCCTGACACGCGGCAGTCGGGCCGCCCTCGAGCGTCAGCAGACGCTGCGGGCCACGATCGACTGGTCGTACGACCTGCTGGAACCCGACGAACGGGAAGCGCTCGACCGGCTCTCCGTCTTCGCCGGCAGTTGTGACCTGGGCGCCGCCGAGGCGGTTCTCGGTGGTGACCAGCTCGATCCGTCGGACGTCGTCGATCTCCTGGGCCAGCTGGTCGACAAGTCGTTGCTGGTGGCCGACGGGACCGACGGTGGGGTGCGCTACCGCCTGTTGGAGAGCATCCGCCACTACGCACAGGAGCGCCTCGAGGGGGGTGGAGAGACGGCCGACGTGCGCCGTCGGCACGCCGACCACTACGTCGAGGTCGCCGAGGCGGCCGGTCCCCATCTCCGTGGCCGCGATCAGCCCGCCTGGGCCGATGCGGTGGCCGGGGAGGCCGACAACTTCCGAGCCGCGCTCGACTGGGCCATCGAGACGCCATCAGCCGACCACGCCCTGCGCATCACGGCCGCCGTCGCGGTCAGCGGTCTCGCCATCGGCGATGCGGCGATGGACTGGGCGGAGTCCGCCGTCGGGATCCCGGGCGCGGCCGACCACGTCCTCTACCCGGTGGTTGCCGCCTGGGCGGCCTGGGGAGCGGTGCTCGTGGGCGACTTCGGACGCGCCCGGCAGCGCGTGGACGATGCCGACCCAACAGAGGTCGCGGGCGAGTCGGGGCAGGCCGCCCTGGCACGAGCCCGCGCCGTGCTGGCCTTCTTCCAAGGCGACGACGACGAGGCACGGCGCCAGGCCGAACGTTGGGTGGAGCTCACCCGGGCCTCTGGCGACCTCTACGAGCTGGCGAACTCGCTGATCCTGCTCAGCTCGACGCTCCAGTCGACCCGTCCGGACCTGGCCACGGCGTTGCTCGACGAAGGGGTGCAGGCGGCCCGCGACGCCGGCACCCCGTCGGCTCTGTCGATCGGGCTCACCCTGCTGGCCGAGTGCCTTCCCCTCGAGGAGTCGGAGCGGGCGCTGGCGTTGACCGACGAGGCGATCGAGCTCGGCACCCGGGTCGGCGACCGCCTCAGCCGGTCCATCGCCACCAACTTCAAGGGGAGGATCGCCGCCAGGCTGGACGATTGGCCGCTCGCCTTGCGGGCCGCCGCCGACGCCGCCCAGGACCTCCACCAGCTCGGCGACAACCTGCTGCTGTCTCAGTCGATCTCGCTGGGAGCGGTGGCCCTGTGCCAGTTGGGCCACCACGTCGCCTCGGCGACCCTCAAGGGCGCGGCCGAGGCGATGGCGACCCGCCACCACGAGCGGGAGCGGTACCCGTCGTTGTTGCGCCCCGAATGGGCCGTCCACGTCCTCGATGCCACCGACGCCACCCTCTTTGCGGAGCTCGGCCGTCGGGACCTCGACGTGCTGATGCGACAGGGGGCGGCGCTGTCACCGGCTCAGTGCGTGACCTACCTCCGGACCCAGGCACAGCAGGCCGCGGCCGTCCCTTGAGGGCGGATCCGGACCACGACGCCGCCGCCCGGTGGCCTCAGGTGGCGGCGCCGAGCTCCATCGGCGGAGGTCCGAAGTCGTTGGCGGTCTTGTCGCCGGCGGTGAGCACGAAGACGAGCAGGACGATGCCGCCCACCAATGGCACGAGGCCGATGAAGAACCACCAGCCACTGCGGTTCGTGTCGTGGAGCCGGCGGACGAACACGGCCAGCGACGGGACGATCAGGGCCAGGCCATAGAGCGCGTTCAGGACGAAGAAGATCCCCGAGATGCGAGTGAGGATGATCAGGACCAGGTAGGCGATGAGGTTGGCGAGGACGAACCACCAATACTCGGCCCGGCTGGCGCGTCCGTCGAACTTGGCATAGCGCTCGAGAACGACCAGCTTCCAATATTCGACGAGCAGCATCGCGACCCCCTGTATCGAGAGGACGGTGACGGTACCACTGGCCTGAATGGACCCGGTGGGATCCGGGTCGAGCTCGGTGAATCGGACCCGCCCGATTTGCGTGAAAGGTGACGGCCGGAACTCCGACATGGACGGAAGAGGAACCGGAGACCGGAGCTAGGGATCGGTGGTCTCCGGACGGGTTGACAGCCGGTACCGCCCGACGGCGTCGGCGGCCGGCTCGCGGGGGGCTGCACCCGAGGCCCGGTGGCGCATCGAGAGGTCGAGGGCGGTGGCCCCGATCAGCACGGCTGTCAGGCCGATGCCGAGCAGCCAGGTCAGCGGCCGGGAGGTGTCGAACTCGTCGTGGGCTCGCACCGCCGCCACGAGGATCAGGGCGATCATGATCCGAGCCACGTCGATCATCACGGTGCAGGACGACCACCGGGCGTCGATCGCGGCCAGGATCCCGGCGATGCCGAGGAGCAGCACGGCTCCCATCACCCGAGCGGTGAGCGGCGTGAGCGCCCAGGGCCAGATGGTGATCGCCCGGACCGGGACCAGGTAGAGGTAGGCGCCGAGTCCGACGGCGGCGATGCCGGTCGCCGCCATCAGTGAGCGGGCGACGGTCGTGACCCGCAGCTCGTCGGGCGACGCTGGGGGCGAGGTCGTCTGGTTCCAGAGGTAGGCGCCGAGCACGAGGAACGGGGTGGTGAAGTAGAGGCCGGCCCAGAGCCAGAAGGCCACATGACCATGGTTGAACTTGTCCCAATGGATGATCGTGGCCAGGCCCAGGCACGAGGCGAACACGGTGACCGGGATGAAGCCGATCCGCACGGTGTGCCACCGATCGGCCCGGACCACCCGGACGAAGAACCATGCTCCACCCAGGTAGGCCGAGCCGAGCACCATCGGCGTCATCGTGGGCCGGATCGTCCAGGCAAACCAGTCCTGGGTGTCGGTCGGCCGTGGATAGAGCACGAGGAAGGCCACGACCAGGAATGGCACGATGGCCGCGCCCAGGATGCGCGACGTCGGGAGCACCCGATCGGATCGCGCCCGTTCCTCGTCCATTGCACCCTCCTGCCCGGGCCGGATGGTAGGGGAGGCGGCCATCGACGCAGGGGAAAAGCTGCTCGGTAGCGTTCGGGGATGTCGGACGGCTCGTCGACCATCGAAGGAGTCGTCGAGCGCATGGCGGCCCTGCTCGCTCCCCTCGAAGCCGAGGATGATCCCCGGCGCTACTTCCTCGCCACCTATCGCCGTACCACCCTTGCGGTGCAGAAGGCCTTGCGAAGCGAGCACTTCGTGGATCCCGATTGGGTGGAGCGATGGGACGTGACCTTTGCCAGCCTCTACCTCGACGCGGTCGAGGCGTGGACGCACGACCGACCGCTCCCCGCCCCCTGGGCCGTGGCCTTCGCCGCCGGGGCGGGGGACCGCCTACCGCCCCTGCGTCACGTGCTCGTGGGCATGAACGCCCACATCAACTTCGACCTCCCTCTCGCCCTGCTGGCAGTGATCGATGACGACGAGCTCGCCGATCCGGACGTGGTGGCCCGTCGCAACATCGACCACGAGCGCATCGACCTGATCCTGGCTTCGCGGGTCGACGCCGAGAACGAGGAGCTGAAGCGCCTCGAGGAGCCCGGCGACCGCACGTGGCTCGACCGACTCCTGACCCCGTTCAACAAGGCCGCCTCTCGGCGCTTCATGAAGGAAGCGAGGCGCAAGGTCTGGCGCAACACGTTGATCCTGAGCGAAGCCCGCCGGGAGGGCCCGGACGAGCTCGCCAGCGGAGTCGCCGAGCTGGAGGCGCTGGCTCGAGCCCGGGTCGCCGATCTCGGTGTGCCGGGCCAGGTCCTGCTCCGGCTCGCCCGGGACGGCTTCGGGGTGGAGCTGATCCAGGGTCGTCCGGAGCTCGATGACCTGACCGGGTAGGCCGGCTGGCGGGAGGGAAGGCTGAAGGCGATGCGGTTCCGTGACCGAGCCGAGGCCGGAAGCCTGTTGGGAGAGCTCGTCGCAGCTCGGGACTTGGCCGAGCCGATCGTGCTGGCGCTGCCGCGGGGAGGTGTCCCGGTCGGTGCCGAGGTCGCCAGTCGGATCGGTGCTCCGCTCGACGTGTACGTGGCCCGCAAGATCGGCGCGCCGCACCAACCGGAGTACGGCGTCGGTGCCATCGCCGAAGGCGGCACGGTCGTGTCCGATCCCCTGGCCCTGGAGGTCCTCGGCCTCGACCACACCGCCTTCGAGGCGCTCGTCGAGCGGGAGCAGTCGGAGCTGCGCCGTCGGGTGGCGCTCTACCGGTCAGGGCGGACCCTGCCGCCCCTGTCCGACCACGACGTCGTCCTCGTCGACGACGGCCTGGCCACGGGGGTGACGGCCGAGGCGGCGGTGCTCGACCTGCGCCAGGCCTCGGCCCGCTCGATCGTGCTGGCCGTGCCGGTCGGTGCCCGTGACACCGTGGAGCGCCTGTCGGCCGTGGCCGACGCCGTGCTGTGCGTGGAGTCACGCCGCGACCTCGTCGCTGTGGGCCGGTGGTACCGGCACTTCGACCAGACCTCCGACGACGAGGTGCTCGAGATCCTCTCCCGTGCCCGTTCACGGCCGCCGACCTGAGTCGGTTCCCGGCGCGTTCAGCCGTCGACGGCGCGCTGCAGCTGGGCCTTGCTCATCTTGGACCTGCCCTTGATGCCCTTCGCCCGGGCTTCGCTGTAGAGCTGATCGCGGGTCCGGCCACCGGGCCCGCGGTGCGATCGGAGCCCTCCCCGCCGGCCTGACGAGATGTCCTTGGTCGACGTGCGGCTCGCCTGGCGGGCCTCGCCGGCCCGGGCCCGCTCCTTGTTGACGGTGCGGGCGGCGATCTCCTCGGCGGTGTCCTCGCTCTCCCCGCGGTCGACCAGGCCGTCCTTGATGTGCTCGTACTGACGCTCGCGCTTGTCGCTCCAGGCTCGGGGCATCGTGCGCCTCCTTCGGCATCGCAGGATGAGGCCGTCATGCCCACGGCCCGTCGTTTCGTAACTCCGGGACGTCAGCAGTGAGCCCCGTGTCCCGTTCTGGGAGTGGTTCCGCTACCCGAGAGGTGCCGAAACCACTCCCAGAACGGCGGGACTCAGCCAGGAGGATCGGCGCTGAAATCGGGGAGGGTGATCGAGCCGTCCGCGGCCATGGCGAAGCCGGGGTTGTGGGCCACCTCCCAGATGTGCCCTTCGGGGTCGGCGAAGCATCCGGCGTAGCCCCCGTAGAAGGTGGGGGCCGGCGCTCGGGTCACGGTGCCCCCGGCGCGTTCGGCCCGGGCGACGACGTCACGAACCTCCGCCTCGGACCTGACGTTCTGCGCCAGCACCACTCCGCTGAAGGGACCCGGTGGGGAGTCGGCGACCCCCGAGTCGGCCGCCAGCTTGTCGCGTCCCCAGAGGACGACAGCCATGCCGCCAGCCTGGAAGAAGACCGTCTCCTGGGTTTCCTGTCCCTGCCAACCGAGCTGCTCGTAGAAGGCACGGGCCCGGGCCAGATCCGTGACCCCGAGGGTGACGAGGCTGAGCCGTTGATCCATGCCCGGACCTTACGTTTCGGGACCGAGCGGGGCGCCGTGACGGGGCGCGCGCTCGAGGCCGGCGGCGTAACCGGCGAGGAAGTGCGCGGCGTCGCCGGCTCGGGGATGCCGGTCGGCGAGGTCGTGGAAGGCCGGGCTGTGGTCGGGATGCAGGAGATGGGCGAGCTCGTGGACCAGGACCGCGTCCAGGACCCAGGGCGGCACGTCCTGCAACCGATCGCTGACCCGGATGGTGCCGTCGGCCGGCGAGCAGCTCGCCCACCGGCTGCGCTGCCGGGACGACCACGTGACGGCGCTCGGCGTCGCCCTACCGTCGAGGTAACGGCGGGACAGCTCTCGGGCCCGGTCCTCCAACCCCTCGTCGCTCGGTCGCCGTCGGGCTCGGCTGGCCACCAGGCGGGCGGCGAGATCATCGGCGAAGGCCTGGCGGTCCCGCGTCGGGAGCCGATGGGGGACGACCACCACGATGGTGTCCCCCTCCCAGTGGGCGGCCACCGTCTTGCGGCGCCGCGTCGAGGTCCGGATCTCGACCGGCGGCCCCGTCGCGACCGCGTCGAGGCCCGCGTCGAACGGAAGTCGGGAACCGCCCACCATCGGTGCCGACGGTAGATCGCCTCGCCCCGACCATCCGGGAGGGCCGGGTCCGCCTATCGGCGCACCCTCAGCCGGTGGCCAATGGTTTGTACAGGTCGTAGACGACGGTGTCGTCGACCGAGGTGGGCTCGAACGTGGCGTCCACCCACTCGAAGATCTGGGTCGACGCCTGCTCGGGTCCGGCCATGACCCCTCGGCTGGTCGGCGACTGGCCGATGAAGTACCGGACCTGCCTGGTCTCGACCAGGTGCATGAACTGGTCGAGCGTCGGTAGGGGATCCGTGCCGTTGTGGCTCCCGAGGTCGAACACCGGCCGACCGGTAGCCAGCTCGTAGCCGGCGGCTTGCTGGCCACCGATGACGGCCGCCGCCCACGTGTAGCCATCCGAGCCGTCGCGCAGGTAGTTCGTGAGGGCCGGGCCCGGCGTCACGGAGTCGATCACACCGGCGAGCGGCGACCTCGGGAACCCGGCCGCGGCGGGCAGGCCGCCGATGCCGGTGCGGACCACGCCGGCCGGGCCGGGAAGTGGGATCGACCCTGTGTGCGGCTTGGAAGCGGTGGCCACCGACCACGCCGTCGACCCGCCCAGGGCGGCAACCACGGCGATCGACACCACCCCGACCAGGAGCGCCCCTCGGAGACGGTCGAGGACAAGGAGGCCGACGAAGGCCACCACGCCGACCACGATCAGGCCCTCCCGCACGAGCGGGCGCCACGCGCTGGCCCGCTCCAGCAGCTTCCACGACCAGGCCGTCGTCACCAGCACGGCGACGGCGAGCGCGGCCCGGCTCAGCCACCGGTCGCGGTGCCACCAGACCACCACCGCACCGACCGCCACGGTGGCGGCCGCCGAGGGCGCCAGCATCACGGTGTAGTAGCCGTGGATCACGCCCTTGGAGAGGCTGAGGGCGAGACCGCCGATCACCAGCGTGCCGCCGAAGAGGCCCAGGCCCATGCAGGTACGGCGGCGGTCGTCGCTCGGCCAGGCGACGACGAGCGCCACCACCGACAGGACGAAGGCGGCCGGCAGGAGCCAGGACAGGTAGTCGCCCATCTCGGTCCCGAACAGGCGGGTGACGCCGACCTTCTGCAGGCCCGGTCCTGCCCCTGCGGTGGTGACGGTGCCCCGGATGCGGCCGAGGCCGTTGTAGCCGACGATCAGGTTCCAGAGCGTGCCGTCCGTCGAGCCCCCCACGATGGGCCGGTCGGCCCGGGGTATGACGGACGCGGCCAGCACCCACCAGCCCCCGGCCACCACCATCGCCACCCCGGCCACGAGGAGCTGGCGGACGCGTCGGAGAACGGGGACCGGCGCGGCCAGCAGGTAGACGAGCGCGAAGCCAGGGACGACCAGGAAGGCCTGGAGCATCTTGGCCAGGAAGGCGGCGCCGACCAGGGCTCCGGCCGCGGCCAGCCATCGACCGCTGCCGGCTTCGAGGGCGCGCATTACGGCGTAGGTGGCGGCCGCCACGAGCAGGGTCAAGAGAGCGTCGGGATCGTTGTAGCGGAAGATCAGCGCGGCCACGGGGGTGACGGCCAGAACGCCGCCGGCCAGCAGTCCGGCTCCTGCCCCGAACCATCGCCGGACGGTCAGGTAGACGAGGGCGACGGTGGCCACGCCCATGAGGGCCTGGGGCACCAGGACGCTCCAGGAGCTGAAGCCGAACAACCGGGCCGAGATCGCCATCGGCCAGACGAAGCCGGGCGACTTGTCGATGGTGATGCCGTTGGCTGCATCCAGCGAGCCGAAGAAGAACGCCTTCCAACTCTTGGTGGCGGCTTGCACCGAGGCCGAGTAGTAGGAGTTGGCCCAGCCCGAGCCCCGAAGGCCCCACAGGTACAGCACGGCGGTGGCGGCCAGCAGCCCGGCGAAGGCCGGGCGGCTCCACGCCGGGTCGGGCCGGTCCCCGCGGAGCGAGGGTTTGGCGGGCGCCGGCCGGGTCGCGTCAGGCTCGCCGTCCGAGGCCCCCTCCTCCGGCTCGAGCGTCACCGTCATGTCAGTGACTCGACGTCTGCTCGTCGTCGGTGGCGAGGCCGGCTCGGCGGACGCGGCGGGGTGGTAGAGCCAGGGCGCGGAGGGCGACGAAGCGGATCGTGCTCACCACGCTCCCGGCGAGGGCGATGGCGAGCAGCTCGGCCAGCACGCTGTCGGACACGAGACCGACCACGGCCAGCGCCGCCGTCGAGACAGCCAATCCGGCCACGAACAGGCCGGCGCTGAGGGTGGTGTTGCCTCGTACCGGCCTTCCGGCGAAGGAGACGAAGCGGTGGCCGAGCGCGTTCAGGACCGCGGTCACCGCCAACGCGATGGCGTTGGCGGCCAGCACGCCGATCGGCCGGAGCAGCAGGAAGAGCACCATGTAGGCGACCGTGCTCAGGATCCCGACACCGGCGAAGGCGCTCACCCGGACGTCCGGTACGGCCGGCCGGTCGCCCGTCTCCGGCAGCAGGCCCTCCCCCCGACCGAAGCGGACGAGCGTGCGGGCGATGCCCCGAAGGTCGGCGACGGCAGTGGCGACCACGTCGACCCGGCTGTCGAGGTCGTCGACCCACTCCACCGCCACCTCGTGGATCCGCAACCCGTTGCGCTGCCCGATGAGGAGCAGCTCGGTGTCGAAGAACCACTCCTCGTCCCGGACGAGTGGCAGCACGGAGCGGGCCACATCTGCCCGCAAGGCCTTGAAGCCGCACTGCGCATCGGTGAACCGTGCGCCGGTGAGGACCCGCAGGAGGAAGTTGTAGGCCCGGGACACCAGCTCCCGGCGTGCCCCGCGGGCCACCCGGGATCCGGCCGCCAGGCGGGAACCGATGGCGATGTCGCTGTGTCCGGCCACCAGCAGGGCCACCAGCGGGAGGAGCGCATCGAGGCCGGTCGACAGGTCGACGTCGGTGTACGCCACCACCTCGGCGTCACTCGCCGTCCAGGCCGCCCGCAGCGCCCTCCCTCGGCCCTTCTCGGCCAGGTGCAGGCAGCGGACGCCGGAGAGCTCGGCGGCGAGGTGATCGCCGATGGCGCCGGTGCCGTCGGTGCTGCCGTTGTCGACGATGGTCACGGTCGCCGGCCACGGCAGGTGGCGATCGAGGTGGTCCCGCAGTCGGCGCACGGACATGTCGAGCTGCGCGGCTTCGTTGAAGACCGGCACTGCCACGTCGATCGCCGCTGTCACGCTGGCCCTCCCCCAGGTCAGGGCCGGCACGCTACCGATGTGCCACTGGCTGCGCCGGGCGTGAGGGGCCGATGAACCCGGTTCAGCCCCTCGGGTCGCCCGGCAGCTGACGGGTGGTGAAGGCCAATGGGGCGTTGTGCATCGCCGTCCGGTCGAGGGTGATGGTCTCGCCGTCGTCCTCGAAGGCGATGCCGGTGCTCTCGATGTGCCGACGAGCGGCGTCGTGGTCCTTCACCTTGAAGGCCATCGCCACCGGTAGCTCGCCGTGCTCGCGGAGATCGGCGGCGAGGGCCGAGTCGTCATCGGTCGGAGTGGCGATCTCGACCACCGTGTCGTCGCCCACCAGGGCATAGAGGCTCTTGCGGTCCTTGGTCGTCTCCTCGAAGAACGCCGGCGCGCCGAGGAGGTTCTCGTAGAACGCCTGGGCCCGATCGAGGTCCGACACGACGGTGGTGAGGTGCGACATGCCGGTCAGCCCGAGGGGGTGCTCGTCGGCCCAGAAGTCGGCGCTCCAGTCGGGGCTCGTGTGCGGGCCGCCTCCGGCGCCGGCCGTCCACGACTGGAACTCGAGCTGCCCGAAGGTGTCCTTGGGATGCGTGAAGAAGGTCGACGCCCCGGGCTTGCCGTCCTCGCCGTCGAGCGAGCCGTAGGGCGTCAGCACGCGGATCCCGGCGTCGATCATGTTGTGGGCCAACGCTTTGTGGTCGTCGGCGTCGACGAACCAGGCGAAGGAGTGGAGGTGGTCGCCGTGGCGGTTGTGGAACTTGGGGAGCGGCGCGTTGCCGTCGGCCGGGTCCTTGCTCGGCTCCATGATCTCGAGCACGAAGTCGGGGCCGACCACCGCCAGGGAGGCCCAGCGCTTGTCGAAGTCGGACCAGCTCTTGGCCATGTAGATGTGGGGCGCGAAGACGGCGTCGTACCGGTCGGAGGTGGCGTCGAAGTCGTCGACCAGGTGCATGAAGTGGAACAGCTTCCGGATGGGCATCGTCCCGACCGTAGATCGCGCGGCCGGCGACGCGCCTCCCGACGAGTGTCAGCTCCCCTGGCTGGAGGTGGACGCGCGGCTCGAAGGGGTCGAGCTGGTGGCGGCGGTCACCGACGACGAGGTGTCGGTGGGCAGCGTGGTCGTGGTCGTCGTGGCGTCGCTGACGGAGCTCGTCGCGTCGTCGGTAGTCGAGTAGGTGCTGGACGTTCCGGTCGAGTCGCCGCTGTCGGTGCTCGCCGCCGTCGAGGTCGACGTCGTGGTGGTCGTGTTCGTGGCGGCGGTCGGCGAGGCATGGTGGGTGGCGGCCAGGACGCCACTGAGGGCGACGAGGCCGACGACGCTGGCCGAGCCGGCCACGGTGCGGGCCCGTCGAGCCGGGTGGGGACGCTTGCTCATGGCTGCTCCTGACTGGTGAGGGCGCGATCGCTGAGGCGGTCCACCGGCGTCTCGTCGAGGGTCAGGGGTACCGGGGCGTCGCCGAGGTAGGCGGCGAAGCCGGACGTGGTCTGGACGCGGCCGCCTGGGCCGACGGCGAGGGCGTCGGCGGGCGTCCCGGCGATGAGGTCGAACGGATGGGCCGAGCCCCGCAACAGGACCGACTTGGCCAGCACCTCGGAGGTCCACCCCCGGGCCGTGACGACCGTGGCCAGCGTGAGGTCGGTGTCGGACGGCGCCCCCGTGGCCGGGTCGATGATGTGATGGCGACGCTCGCCGTCCGCGTGCCAGGTCCGGAGCAGCGTCGTGGAGGTGGCCACGGCCCCGTCGGCCAGACCCACCAGCGCGATCGGCTCGGTCCGGTGGGGGTGGCGCACCGCCACGGTCCAGCCGTCCCCCTCGGGTGACCGGCCGGCGACCCGCACATCGCCGCCGAGGTTGACGCACACCCCGGCCACCCCGTCGGCGAGCGCTTCGTCGACCACCAGGTCGGCGGCCAGGCCCTTGCCGATGCCGCCTGGGTCGAAGCCGGCGCCGGGTGGAAGGGTGACGACGTCCTCGTCGATCCGGATGTGACCGCCGCCGATGGCGGTCCCCGGGTGGTCGACGGCCGAAGGCCGCAGCCCCGGGTCGGGCCACGCACGGGTGTCGCCCGCGCCGACCAGGCGGTCGAAGCTGCGGTCGTAGCCGGCGCGGAGCATGGCCCCGAGCACCAGCGGGTCGAAGGCGCCTCCGCTGATGCGGGTCGCCTCGATCGCTCGGCGCACCAGGAGAAGGGTGTCGGCCGAGACTTGCACGGGCGTGCCGGACCGCCGGTTCAGCGCGCTGATCTCGCTGGTGTCGAGGAAGCGGCTCCACCTCGCCTCGAGGTCGGCGATGCGCCGCCAGATCCGGTCGCCCGCCTCGGGCCGACCCCCGACCACGATGACGTGGGCCTCGCTGCCCATCGCCCGGAAGCGGAGCTCGCCGCAACTCATGCGGCCACCCGCTCCCGCTCACGGATGGGGATGACGACCGCGGCGGGCTGGCGACTCTGGTGGATGCGCAGCGCCGTGAGCCCGGCGACGGCGGCGACCCCGCCGGCCGCCACACCCTGGAACAGGAGGTTCCCGGCGTCGGTGCCCGCGCTCAGGCCGTGCACCGTGGCCGAGGCGAACAGCGGGAAGGAGGCGAAGTGGGTGGCCCGCCAGGCCCGCCGAGGCAGCCGTCGACGGGCCAGCGAGGTCAGCTCGACCGCCACCAGCAGGTACATCGCCACGATCCCCCAGGCGACGGCGACCGGATGCCACGAGCTGGCGAACGGTACGAGCACGGCGCTGAGGTCGAAGTGGACGAACGAGTCGAGGAGGATGGTGGAGACGTGCACGGCGGTGAAGATCACGGCCAGGCCGCCGAGGAAGCGATGCAGGTCGAGCATCCAGGCCGGGCGGGGCTTGTGCCCCAGCGGCCGGGCCCGGGTCGACATCACCAGGCCCCAGAGCACCGAGGCGGTGAGCAGGACCCAGCCCACAGAGCCGGAGGCCCGGGCGACGAACCAGGGAAGCGTCTGCATCGTCATGGGGAGACCATCGCCCCGCCACCTCCGCCCCGCCTCTGCGTTCCCTGGGGGTTGCCTGGGAACGAGCGCACTGTTCTTCGTTCGACGGCGACGTGGCGGTCGCCGGCGCGACAGACGACGAAGGGAGCCCGCCGACCGGAGCGTCTCTCTCCGACCGACGGGCTCCCGGGGGGGATGGGTTCTCCAGCTACGACATCGACGAGGTCGTCGTGGGTGAGGAGAGGTCGTAAAGGGTCACGCCCCCGACGGTCTGGGCCGTGAAGTGCGACGTCACCCAGGTCGTGATGGCCGACGAGCTCGAGCTCGTTCCGCCGGCGCCTCCGGGCCCGGTACCGCCGCCCCCGGCGATGAACCAGTGGATCTGGTGGGCGGCGACGTAGGCCTCGAACTGGGCCAGCGTGGGCGTCGGATCGGTGCCGTTGAAGCCACCGATGGCCATGACGGCGTCGCCGGTGCTGAGTTGGTAGCCGGCGGCCTGGTTGGCGCCGACGGTGGCCGCCACCCAGGTGTAGCTGCCGGCGTCGGCCTCGAGGGCCGCCACCAGCTCGGCGCTCGGCGTGCTGCCGTTGAGGAGGCCGCCCACGCCACCCGTCCCTCCCGCCCCGCCGGGCCCGGCGAACGTGCCGTTGCCGGTGGTGCCGCCGCCGGCGGTGCCGTTGGCGAAGCCGGGAGGACCGCCCGCCGCGCCGCCGCCGGCCCCGAGGCCCTGCGGCGGTTGCCCGCCGGCCTGGCCCCGGCCGAACCCGCCGCCTCCGCCGCCGGGGCCACGTCCCGTCGAGAAGCCGGCCGGTCCGGCCGAGGGGATGGAGCCGGAGTGCGGGGTCGACGCCGTCGCCAGCGTGTAGGCCCCCGGTCCCGCGAGGGTGCCGGCCAGGACCACGGCGGCAACGGCGAACGCCGACCGTCCCTTCACGTCCGGCCAGCACAGGATGGCGATAGCGCCGATGAGGCTGATGACCAGCACCGGCAGGTGCAGCCAGGGCTGCCACGTCGGCGTGCGCTGGAGCAGGGTGTAGGACCACCAGCCGGTCACGGCCACGGCGGCGGCGAGGAAGACCCGCGACACGAGGAGCGCCCGGCGGCGCCAGAGCAGGCCCCCACCGATGCCGATCACGGCGCCGATGGGCGGGCCCAGGGCCACCGTGTAGTAGGGGTGGATGATCCCCTTGCCGAGGCTGATGGCGAGGCCGGTGACCACGAGCCAGCCGCCCCAGAGGACGATCCCGGCCCGGGTCCGGTTGGTGCGGGGCAGTCGGGCCGTCGCCACGACCACCCCGACGAGCAGCACGAGCGCGGCCGGCAGCAGCCAGGAGATCTGGCCGCCGAAGTCCGCGTTGAACAGGCGAGCGAGCCCGGTGGCGCCCCACATGCCGGTGCCGCCCTGACCGCCTCCGCCGACGCTCCCGGTCTCGTTGCCGGTGAGCCGACCGAAGCCGTTGTAACCGAAGATCAAGTTCAGCAGGCTGTTGTTCTGCGACCCGCCGATGTAGGGGCGGGCGCTGGCAGGGGTGAGCTGGACGATGGCGATCCACCAGCCGGCGGAGGCGATCATGACCCCGCCGCCCAGGACGAGCTGGCGCACCCGGCGCCAGAAGGGTGGCGGCGCGGCCACCAGGTAGACGAGCGCGAAGGCCGGCACCACCAGCAGGGCCTGGAGCATCTTGGCCAGGAAGCCGAAGCCCACCAGGGAGAAGGCCAGCAGCAGCCACGTGGTCCGCCCCTTCTCGACGGCCCGCTCCATGGCGTAGGCGCCTGCGGTCAGCAGCAGCACGAGCATGGCGTCGGGGTTGTTGAACCGGAACATGAGCGCCGCCACCGGTGTCAACGCCAGGACCGCGCCGGCCAGCAACGCCGCGCCCGGCGTGAACCACCGTCGCACCGCGGCGTAGACCAGGCCGACGGTGGCCACCCCCTCGAGGGCTTGCGGGACGAGGATGCTCCACGAGCTCAAGCCGAAGATCCGGGCCGAGATCTCCATCGGCCACAGGAAGGCCGGTGACTTGTCGACGGTGACGAAGTTCGAGGCGTCGAAGGAGCCGTAGAACATCGCCTTCCAGCTCTTGGTGCCGGCCTGCACCGCCGCCGAGTAGAAGCTGTTCCCCCAACCGGAGGCGCCG